>QMZG01000059.1 GCA_003663045.1 Candidatus Altarchaeales archaeon | reverse complement strand
GATGTACTGGTTGTCGTGGTTGTAGTTGTTGCCACCGTTAAAGTGAAATTCACTTCAGTTGTCCGATTTTCAAACACTTCTGCCGATTTGGATTGACTCTGATAGCCCGTTTTTGACGCTGTTACTGTGTAGTTTCCTGTTGGCAGGGTTATTGAATAGTTTCCACTGTCATCGGTTGTGTTTGAATAGCCGTTAGTTGAAACTACTGCTCCTTGTATTGGTGCTCCAGTTGTGTCTGTTACTCTGCCGGAGATTGTGCCTATTGCCCCATTTGTTTCTTTTATAGTGAATGTTTTTGTAGACCATTCAGAATTATTGAATTGTATGTGACCGGAGGCATTTGATAGTTTTGTAATAAAGTTAGCACCGTCTTTTTTGATAAGATAGTAATGATATGGCTTTAATCCCCAAACATCAAAGACTATATTATTCCCATCTGTTGTATTCGTTGTGAAATTTACCAGGATCTCGCCTTGTGGAAGTGATGTATTGAACTTATGTATTGTTATTGTAGCATTACCAGATGCAGGAACTGCGGTCATGGTGTAAGTTGTAACCTTTGGTGTTGGCCATGGATAGGAGGAATTCGAAAATACAGTAAAATAACCTCCATTAGGGTACCACTTGGGGGCAGTAATATATGGTGGAGATATTGGACTTATTGAGAAAACTCTTCCATTTGTATATCCTGCAGTGATATTGCCTCCATAACCACTCTTAACATAATAAATCTCATCTAAATTGTCAATTATCCTACCATAACCCGAATTAATTCTGTAAGCCTTGCCTTCTATATAATTCTGTATTATTGTAATATTGCAACAACCAACATGGACAGGGGTCCAATAAGTTGCATTGAAAATTCGATTTTTTATTATCCAAATATTCTTAGTAGAGCCTTGCCAACTAATACCTGTGCAATTGTAGATTGTATTATTCTCAATAATGATGTCTGTTAAAAATTCTCCAGATAAAGGACCACCATCAATTCCATCTCCAGTATCATGGATTATATTATCCCTTGCTATCAGCCCTGCCCCGAGATTATGGAAATAAATTCCCTGACCTGTGGCAGGAGGTCCATCAAGATGGCAATTCTCAACCACTGTGTTGAATGTTCCAGAATGTAAATCAATATCATTATGCTGTGCACCATACACATAAGAACTTCGAATTCTGTTATTGTAACATGGATGATAACCTACAGTATGATCATGTATTGCAATACCATGCCATCCAGTATTTTCGATATGAACATCATTGACAACAGAGCCATGAACATTCAACAGTAAATGAATTGCATCACTTCCACAATTCTTAAAAGTGCCGTGATGTATATGCACTCTTCTTGTATTTCTCCAGTTTATGCACTCACCTGATGAGTTTGTGATTGTGAAATTTCCTATTTCTATATCAGATGTATCTGCACTTATATAGTCAAAATGTGTTATTGTGATTCCAGAATTGAGAGGAGCATTATTTATCACAAAATTTGTAATTCTGGTTTTCTGGAGAGAGGTTCCATCAAAATCAATAGCATAATTATCGATATTTTCCATCTCAAAGTCATGGATATAGAGATTCTTTGCAGTTGTGTATCTGCAATATATACCTCTGCTATAATTCACTATCCTAAAGCCTGAAATTTCTATGTACTCCTTATCCTTAATTGTAATTGCACTTCCTGTCAAGTCAATACCATCGAGAATTGGCTTTCCTGAATAGGCCAATAACCTAATTGGAGCGACACCAATTCCACCTCTTTGGAAGGAAATGTGTTCATCCTCATATCTACCATCTAAAACATAGATTGTGTCGCCGACATCTGATTGACTTACCGCATAACTTATATGTCTAAATGCTGTTCCTATAGTTAATCCGTTATTAGAGTCATTACCTTTGGTGCTGACATAATATACCTTAGGTAGATCATTGTCAGATCTTGAATTTCTTATTAGATTCTCTAATTCTGAGGATGTGATGGTTGTAAAATTTTTATATTCAGATGTTCTATTTATGCCATAAATATCAGTAGTAACTATCCTGTAATGGTAGGTTGTATTTTCACTTAGGCTTGTAACCTCTATCCTATGATTTAATCTAGGGATATTGTCGGTATAAGCAAAATTTCCATAACTTGTATTTAATCCATATTCTATATATCCTGTTGAGGGAATGCTCGTTGTCCATTCAATTATCGCAGAGCCATTCTTTATTGTAGTTGCATTTATATTAAAAAGCACTAATAAACTGATTCCCTTGGTAGTATTTTCCACAGTTATATTTGCAGTGTCCACTTCTTTAAGATAGATTACATCAACCAATTTCGGTCTATTAGGATCTTGAGGAATGTCAATTGACATCATTGTTGACACTCTAAAATGTCCTGTATAAAGACCATCACCTGCATTTTTATCTGGATATGTGCCATTATCATAGATTGGCATCGAAATTACTTCCTTACCATTTGTAACATTGGCTATTTTTGTCCCACCAGAATATGATGAATTAATTACAAAGAAGACTGACATTCCATCCTCAAATTTATCAGATTCTATGGTTAGATTTGAATCTGTATATGTCTTGATAGAATAAATCTCTGCATTACTAAATTGAGTTATGACAAATATCGCCATAAGCAAAATCAAAAATCTTATATTCCTTTCCATCTTATATCTATTTTATTACCCTCTATCTGTAGTAGTTCCATTACTGATAAATTACTGATAAAATATTACTCTTAACCATATAAATCTCTAACTACGAAAATCCTATGACTGCTCCAAGGCTTTTGAGCCAATGGCATTAGTTCATTGGCTATCCTCGAAGTAATAACCTCCAAAAATAAAATCCTCTGATTTCGAATCAGAGGCAGAAAATGACTTTATTCTCCAAAATAAGCTCTCCATAAACGAGGGCTTCACCATAACCAGTCATCCATCCTTAAAAGACCAACAGTTCTATGAATATTCAATCCATTAAGCTCTATATATATACTGATATAACAAGAGGATACATAGAGCACGATGTAGGTCTTCCATAGAGCAAATATTTCAGATTTTTAGGTGTTCAATGTTGGGTGGGGTTATAATAATAAAAGCACTTGGGATCAAGCATAAAAACCATTTCTAAGTGATTACATAGCCTCTTCTATTTAATCTCAATCGATATATCATTCGACGCCTTCATATATTTATTACCTTCCTTATCTTTATAAAGTATCTCCAATGGGGAAAAACTAAATTTTCCAGTTGACTGTGCATTAATTTCAAGGACGATATCTTTAGACTCATTAGGTTTTAGTTCTAGTATATCCTCGGGAACCTTTGAAACCTCGAATGCTTGAGGTAAATTAGGCAAAAATGATATATTGTTTATTCTATATTTGCTATTATTTATAATCTTCCCTAAAATACTTATCATTCCAGGAGAGAAGGGCTCCTTTGGTTGGTCTATAATCAGATCGATCTCTGGCTTGGTCTCTATCCTTTTCAATAGTTCTTCTACTTTCTCCTTATTATGATTCAAGAAATCTACATATTCTTCAGTCCATTTCCCCTCTTTGATGGTTAATTCTAAAAGTTTCAATGAATCTTGCAATAATTTGTTGGCCTTTTCATATTCGCCTAATTTTAGGGAGAGGTTTGCATTTACCATGCTTAGAAGTGCTTCCGTGACCAGTGATTCTCTCTCAATTTTATTTTTCTTGTAGTAGTCAAATGCTTTCTCTAAGTACTTCTTAGCATTGGGTGCATCATCTAGTTCAATATAACACTCCCCAATATTCTTGTAAGCATTACCAGTGTTAACATTCTCGTCCTCACTTTTTATGTATTTAGCCCTTTCTAAAAACTGGGTGTAGTTATGTATGGCTTTATTGTAATTATCTCTCATATCCTCAAAACTTTTTAACTTTTTATAAGAATCTGCAGCCTTTCTATAACCATTCCCGGCATAAAATGGTTTATTCATCTTTAATTGCATTTCGGCATAATCTACATAATATTTAGCTGCATTTAGATAGTCCTTAGCCAATACATAGCACTTTGCAGCATTAGCAATGTCTGTTACCTCGGTATATCTATGTGCTGCCTCTAGGTAGAATTTTATTGCATTATTATAATCCCTATCCAACTCCATCTCTGCCATTTTGGAATATAGATTAGCAGAAGTCTTTTTATCATTAAGTCTGTCATAACACTCAGCAGCATTTAGATAATCCTCTATCCCTTTCTCGTAGTTATTTTCGTTTATCCTTTTTTTTGCCATTTCCTCATATAACTCTGCAGCTTTTTTATATCCCTCAACAGCTTCCCGCCGATTTCCGAGCAGGCCCAACTCTGCATATTGGAAATAGAATTTGGCAGCATTTTCATAATCATTAATCTTCTTGTAGTACTCTGCTATTTCACGAGAAGCTGATGATGCTTCGGGATATTTCTTTAGTTTAGTCCTTAAATCTACAGATTTTTTATAATAATCAATAGCCTTAGCATACTCCTCAAGTTTAGCATAACACTTAGCGGTATTCTCATAACTATAACTTGCAGCAAGATCATCATTCTCCAGATTCAGGTCTGCAGAGCGAAGATGATAATATACGGCTTTTTCATAATCTCCAAGCTTTTCATAACTCTTAGCAATCCCCTCATATTTTTCCGCTACCTCAGCATAACGCTCGACCTTAGAACTCAGTTCTGCAGATTTGATATAAAATTTTATGGCCTCTTCTGGTTTACCAAGTTTATCATAGCATTCTGCAGTCTTCTTGTAACTGTTAATTGCACCGTAGATATTCTTTATATCCAGGTTTAATTCTGCAGATTGTAGATATGCCCGAGAAGCGTTTTCATAGTCACCTAATTTCTCATAAGATTTCGCCGCTTTAATAAATGAAGAACACGCCAGCAATGTTCTCTTAAGTCTATGGTGCATAAATGCTGCTTTCATATAAGATTTAGCAGCTTTATCGTATTCCTCAATCTCTTTATAGCATCTGGCAGCATTTTCATAGCTTCTATGGGCGTCATCATATCTTTCTAATTCTATATACATCCCGCCGGCCCTTGTATAGTACTCACCAGCCTTCTCCATATCTCTTATCTTTCCCTCCTTTGTGGTATGAGTTAGTTTTTCATAACATCTTGCTATCTTTCTATAGTACTCAACTAGTCCAAGGTAATCATTTAAAGTAAATTTCGGTTGTGTCTTGAGGATATTTAACTTAGTTTCCATAAATCTGAGATAAAAATCCAATGCCCTCCTGTACTCACCTCTGCTCTCATACTTCCTAGCCCTTTTTAACCATTTCCCCACATCCAGAACTTCTTTAGTTTTTCCCAGCCAATCCTCCAATGCCTTCTCTTCCTCATCCATAATCCTCTTTATACCCCTCTCTTCCTCGGCCTCTTTTTCAACTAGTAATTCCTTCAGGGATTTTTTCTTTTCCATCGTGATATTAATATTTTTGTCGTGGGGGGAATATAAATGTTAATTTTCTATCCCAATTCCAAACTCACCCTTTTATTTTCCAGCTCACCGAGTCTTTTTTCAAGACCCCTTTTTAATCTTTCTATCTCACCGTCAAGTTTTCCTCTCTTTCTCTTTATTTTTTCTCTTTCATCGTCCTTCAGAGCAATTTCTCTGTTGATCCTTGCCATCCTATTTTCCAAATCCCTCTTTTTCAGTAAAATCGATGAGGATTCTATTTCCTTTGAAATTCTTTCTTTCTCTTTCTTTAGAAACAAAAAATCTTCCTTCAATTTCTCGAGATCTGAGCTCAGAACAGAATTGATTTTAGATATTGTCTTCTTTTTCTCCCGCTCTTTTATCCCCAATTCTCCTTTGTCTATGGCTCTCTTAATCCCCTCTAAAAGTAGATTAATGTCCCTGCATTTAACAGAGAGAAACATTCCCATGGGATTTTGTATATAATCTTCGATTTCTCTGATAGAAATCCCCTCAGAGGTTCCTTTTTCCTGAATAAATCTTCTAAACCTTCTTAGTGGTCTCTTCAGGGGTGTTAAAAGGTTATAGATATAATTCTCTATCCCCCTCATTTTCTCTTTTATTTCTCTAAGCCTATGTTCTTTCTCCAAGAGATCTTTAAACCCTTCCGTTTGATCTATCCCTTTATATTCACTCTGGAGTCTTTCTCTCTCAGATTTTAATTTTCCCAGTTCATCGGCAAATTTCATAGACTCTCTATCCAATGATGATAATAATAAAAATCTTTCTTTCAGGATTTCAAAATCTTTTTCAATATATTTCAATTCATTATCACCGATCAATTCCTCCAATTCCTTTTTCTTTTCAAATAGATACTTAGATTCCCTTTTAATCCTCTCCAGTTCTTCACCAAATGCTAATGGAAGGTATCTCCCTTTACCGATACTTACCTTGAGGAGAGTGGAAAGCGCATTCTGAAGTTTCCCATTAAATTCTTCTAAGTCTTCCTCTCTTGGCCCTTCCTCAACATCTTTAATAGCGTCAAGAATTCCACGTATAAATGCCGGCTTGGATGTTATAATAACCTTTCTTACCCTTTCGGGAATCTCATTTGGACATTCCAGGTCATCTATCTCTAATGCCAGATTCTTGATATTTTTTATACCCTTAGAAATTTCACCAAGAATTGGTGCAGCTTCTTTATAGATCCTCTTTTTCCTTTCATCCACCTTATCTCTCAGCCAATCATCAAGTTCACTAAGTCTGAATTTAATTGACTCTTCCCTTGTTACAATCTTCTGCTTACCAAAGAGTTTATCAAAGAAGTTCAACTTATTCCCTAATCTTACCTTTCAATT
>QMZG01000058.1 GCA_003663045.1 Candidatus Altarchaeales archaeon | reverse complement strand
TCAACTACTCAAGAAGTAACAGATTGAGGAACAAGGAAAGCAAACTGAGAAACATCTGCTACAACATATATAGGTATGTTAGATTTTTTACGCTAGAAATCCTAAAGGATTTCTACATAGCTATTAATTTAACAATTTATTCACTTCCTGGATTTCCTCCTACCAGCGATCTCGGTTGGAAGCCCCCACAGTCTTAAGAATCCCTCCCCCATCTTGTGATTGAATACATCATTTTTTTCATATGTTGCTAAATCGAGGTCATAAAGGGAATTCTCAGAACTTCTCCCCACTATGGTGAGATTTCCTTTATACAATTTCAATCTGACGGTTCCGGAAACCATATCCTGACTTTGATCTATAAATGCATCCAGGTCATCTTTCAATGGCTCCATCCATTGTCCAAAGTAGGCCAGTTTAGCCCACTTGCTGTCAATAATTTCCTTAAACGAATTTTCCTCCCTCGTTAGTGTTAGTCTCTCAAGCTCTCTATGTGCTTCTAAGATAATTGTGGCGGCGGGGCACTCATAGACCTCCCTGGATTTTATTCCAATGAGGCGGTCCTCCATCATGTCAATCCTTCCAATGCCATGGGACCCACCGAGTTCGTTCAATCTTCTTATTAGTTCTACCTCATTCATTTTTTTATTATTCAAAGCAACCGGAATTCCCTTTTCAAATTCCAATTCAACATAACTTGCTTTTTCGGGAGCCTCCTCAGGAGAAACCGTCCAGGAAAAGACATCATCTGGTGGCTCTTTCATGGGATTTTCCAAGGGACCAGCCTCGATACTTCTACCCCAGAGATTCTCATCGATACTATAGACGGATTTTCCAGAAGGAACCTGGATTCCATGTTTCTTTGCATATTTCAATGCATCGCTCCTATTCAATTCCCATTCCCTAACTGGAGCAATTATCTTAAGTTTGGGATTTAATGATCTAACTGTCAGCTCAAATCTAACCTGATCATTCCCCTTCCCAGTAGAGCCATGAGCAACGGAGTCAGCATTTTCCTTTTCTGCGATCTCCACCAGATGCTTGGCAATTAGTGGTCTGGAGAGTGCGGCACTCAGGGGATACTTACCCCCATAGAGGGCATTGGCCTTAATCGCCCTATTTATATAATCCTTTACGAATTCTTCTCTGGCATCAATGCTATAGGTTTTAATCGCCCCAATGTCTCTGGCTTTCTTCTCTATCTCCTTCAGATCTTTCTCCTTCTGTCCCAGCTCCAGGGTTAGGGTGATGACATCTGCCCTATAATTCTCCCGAAGCCACTTGATACAAACGGAGGTATCTAAGCCGCCCGAATATGCAAGAACTACCTTCATTCCGTTATATTTATTGAATTCTAGTTAATATAATGAATTAAAATAAAATGACACCAAAATAGGGTTCTATGAAGATAAATTTAAGAAGGAGAAATTTAATTTTTCTTTGAATAGACCTTTCTTTTTCTCTAAAAGAAAGGAAAGAAAAGGGGTTTAAAATGAGGTGGAATAAAAAACACATAATATCCATTAGAGACTTCTCAAGAGAGGAGATAGATTTTGTCCTTAAAAAATCAAGGGATATGGAGAAAAAACTAAAGTTAGGTAAGACAAGTTCTCTGATGAAGGACAAAATTCTCGCAAACCTATTCTTTGAGCCATCCACAAGAACGAGAATGTCCTTTGAGGCGGCTATGAAAAAATTGGGTGGTGTAACCATTGGCTTTGATTACCCAGGAATAAGTTCTGAAGTAAAGGGGGAGACTATTGTAGATACCGTAAAGATAGCTGCGGGCTATGCTGATGTCATAGTGATAAGACATCCAATCGAGGGCTCAGCAAGGTTGGCATCAGAAAACGTAGATGTTCCAGTGATAAATGGTGGTGATGGTTCTAATCAGCATCCTACCCAAACCCTTCTGGATCTTTATACAATAAAAAAGGAATTCAAAAGGATTGATGGATTAAATATCTGTGTTATAGGTGATTTGAAATATGGAAGAACCGTGCATTCACTAACAAATGCCCTGGAAAATTATAACGTGAATTTATGCTTTATTTCTCCATGGGAACTCAGGATGCCAAGGAGAATGGTCAAGGGATTAGAAGCAAAGGGAATTAAGGTTAGAGAGACAACAAAGCTCAATATCAAAAATTTTGATGTAATCTATGTAACCAGAATTCAGAAGGAGAGATTTCCAGATCCGCAGGAATATGAAAGGGTTAAGGATGCATATATCCTGAACATGGATGCCATCGAAGGAATTAAAAACGAGGCTATAATTATGCATCCCCTCCCCAGGGTTACAGAGATCAGTACAGATATTGATAATACAAAATACGCCCACTATTTTGAACAGGCAAGGAATGGGATTCCAGTGAGAATGACTCTGCTTTGTTTAGTTTGTGGGGTGAAATTTTAGTAAAGATGATTGAGAGGATAGATTAAAATTTGTTGAATTGAAGAGAAAGGAGAAAAACGAAGTTAAAAGAAAATGCCATTAAGGGAAGAAACCCTAAAGATAAAACCAATAAGGAATGGGGTGGTTATAGACCACATAACTCATGGTAAAGCCTTAGAGGTTCTTCGCATTCTTGGTATAGGGGAGGGCTACACAGACGAGGTAAGTTTAGCTATGAATATCCATAGTAAGAGACTGGGGAAGAAAGATATAGTTAAGGTGGAGAACAGGGATATAAAAAGTGATGAAATAAATAAAATAGCTATAATTGCCCCCAATGCCACCATAAACAGAATCAGAAACTATAAGGTGGTAAAAAAGGAAAAGGTAGCCCTGCCCAATGAGATTATTGGTATTGTAACCTGTCCCAATCCGCAATGTATAAGTAACAAGGAAAGAGAGCCGGTGAAATCAGTATTCATTGTAGTGCAAAGAGACCCACTCATTCTGCGTTGTAAATACTGTGAAAGGGAAGTAAAGGGATCCTTTGGGTAATTAGAGTTCTTTAATCATTTCCTCAGTTAATCTCTGTGCAGATCTAATCCTATCTCTTCTCTTTCTTAAATCTCCGTTTCTCACTTTAATTACATTCTTGAAACTTCTTAACATCCGCCTTACCTCCCTTGGGGAGGTTCCTCCCATGCTTCTGTTTTTAGCAACAACCTTCTTTGGGTCTAAGACATTACCAAGTTCTTTGGCAGAGATTTCTATCGTGAATTTCTTCAAAATTTTTCTAACATTTTCAACGTCTCTGAAATCTTTCTTTTTTCTAATCAATTCCTTCACTATCGCGGCGACAATCTCATAGGCCTTTCTGAATGATAAATCCTTATCTCTTACCAAAAAATTAGCAAGTTCTGTAGCGGTAGAAAAATTAGAATTTGCCATTTCCTCCATTCTTTCTTTGTTAATCTTCATATCTCTTAATCCCTCATTAAGAACTCGAAGTGACGACTTCAGTACATGAATGGAATCCCAGAGGAGTTCTCTATCTTCCTGCAAATCCCTATTGTATCCAGATGGCAATCCCTTAAGAACCGTAAGGATCTGAATCAGAGAACCATAGATTCTTCCACTTTTTCCTCTGACTAACTCGGCTACATCGGGATTTTTCTTCTGGGGCATTATGGAACTTCCAGTAGAAAATGAGTCCGAGAATTCAATAAACCCAAACTCATAACTACTCCAGATGATGAGATCTTCTGCAAACCTAGAGAGATTGGACATCAATATTGCCATCACAGCTAGTGTCTCTGCAACAAAATCCCTAGAGCCTACCGCATCCAATGAGTGTTCATGAACACCATCAAATCCCAACAGCCTTGATGTAAATTTCCTGTCAATGTGGAAGGATGTTCCCGCCAGGGCACACGCCCCCAATGGACACAGATTCACACTTTTATACGCATTTTTCAATCTTTCCAAATCCCTGATTAGCATGCTGACATAAGAACTTATCCAAAACCCGAAGGTCATGGGCTGAGCATGTTGCATATGCGTATAACCAGGCATTACAGCATCTGCATATTTTTCTGCAAGAATTAACAAAGTTTTTTGGAATTCGATCACCAGTTCCTCTATCTCCAGAATCTCATTCCTGAGACGTATCTTGGTGTCGGTCAGAACCTGATCATTTCTTGACCTAGCGGTGTGCATCCTTCCTCCATAATCCAGGCCAGAATTCTTAATTACATAATTTTCCACATTCAGGTGAATGTCTTCCAGTTCCTCACTCAGTTTGAATTTTCCATTCATAAAGTTCTTTTCAGCCTTTTTTAAGGATTCAATAATCTTCTTTGCGTCCCCCCTGGATATTATCCCCTGCTTCATAAGCATCAGAACATGAACCTCAGAGCCCCATACATCCTCTAAAATCATCCCCTTGTCACTCTCCAGAGAACTTGAAAATTCTAACAAAATGGGGGAAATCCCTCCTTTGAATCTATCTCTCAGCATTTTTGAATCCATTCCCAATCTCTTTTAATTTAAATTTACCTTTTTAATTATATGAACAGATACAAATATTATCAATTAAAATGTTAAAATGGAAACAAAAATCGTAGAAATAGAAAAACCCCCCGAGGTGAATCTAATCCTTGGACAGAGCCACTTCATCAAGACCGTGGAGGATATATATGAAGTTCTCATAACTACAGTTCCCGGAATAGAATTTGGCTTGGCATTCTGCGAATCCTCCGGCGATAAACTGGTGAGGATCGACGGGACCGACAAAGAGATGATGGACCTGGCGGCAAAAAATGCCATGAAGATAGCAGCAGGGCATTCATTCATAATATTTCTGAAGAATGCCTTCCCCATCAACGTTCTCAATGCAGTGAAAAATGTTCCAGAGGTATGCAGGATTTTTGCTGCTACCGCAAACCCATTGCAGGTAGTTATTGCAGAAACTGAAAAGGGAAGGGGAATTCTGGGGGTGATTGATGGTGAAACTCCGGTGGAGGTTGAAAGCATGGAGAAGATGAAAGAGAGGAAAGAGTTCCTCAGGAAAATTGGGTATAAAAGGTGAAATGGAGTGAATAAAAAATGATCATCGCGGAATTTAGCATAGTTCCAATTGGGATAAAGACCACCTCTGTTTCCAGGTATGTGAAATAGAGGCTGAAAACTTGAGGGATTTATTCAGTGTTGTGGAGAAAGCACACGAAGCTGTGTTTAAGTTAGGAGTGAAAAGGCTCGTTAATGAGATAAAGATAGATGACAGAAGAGATATTATGCTTGCTATCGACTTTCATGATAAAGGCTTGTTATACTTGTAACATAAATAGATAACGAGATAGGGATAAAGATGGTGTTCATCTCAGTTTCGATGGTGTTATTCGGAACTACTGGTTTCTCAAATGACAAAAACGTCAGACTGTTGTCAGTTGTCTGCGGCGCTGCCCGATCCAGAATCCGATAATATAATACACATTCCGTGGATAGGGCTTTGCGTAATGCATTTTGAAGCCACGAAGTATCTTGCGTACGTGCCTGTCGCTGTAATCAGCGCCAACACTTAGTGCAAACCCCTTTAATATGTTTTACGGTTTTTGGTATATGATTTAACTCAGTTATAAACACAGAAGTCTAAAAAGTTATGTCAGTACTATATCTCTGACGACTTTCTCAGAACATCTATCTGAGCCCACTGTTGTAATAATCATTATCCTATATACTTTCCAGGAGCCTCATCAAAGCTTCTATCTTCCCAGAGGGCATTATATGAACCCCTGCTAGATTCATCTCCCTTGCCATATCTATGAGCTCTGAAGCTATATTAATCCCCTCCTCAACTGGATCATCTGCCTCTTTTATCCTCTTTCCAGTCTCTTCCGAGATCACTATGCCAGGCATCGTCCTCAGAAACTGAACCATTCCATACGAATATAGAGGTACAAGACCCATCAGAATCTTATCTGCGATATCCTCCTTCATCAGGGATTCATATTTATCCAGAAAATCCCACATCATTGAGGACTCAAATACGGCCTGCGTCTGAAAGAAATCTGTCCCGGCATCCAGTTTTCTTTTTGTCTTATGAATCTCTCCCTCTATGGGTGTTGCCCCTGGGGCTAATGCTGCCCCTATGAAGAAATTCGTCGGCTTATTCAGATCCACGCCGACTAAATCCTTGCCCTGGTTCATTAATTTCATCGTCTTTATGAGGGTTGCAGAATCGAGATCAAATACTCCTTTAGCCTTTGGATGATCACTTGACCTGCATGAGGGATGGTCCCCGGTCAGAGCAAGAACATTTTCTATACCAAAGGCTGCCGCACCAATTAAATCGGCCTCTAGTGCCAGCTGGTTTCTATCCCTACAAACCAGTTGGTATATGGGGTCTATGCCATTTTGTTTCAGGAGTATACTCGCAGCCAGGGAGCTCATCAACAACTTGGCTCCTGGAATATCCACAACATTAACCCCATACAGCCTATTCATGAGTTTCTTAAATTCCTCAACCTCGTGCATAAATTCCTTGAGATCCGGGCCCCTTGGAGGAGCCACCTCCCCAGTAACTATGAACTCTTTTCCGAAATTTTTCGACAGTTTACTCATTTTAACCTCGGAATTCTTGTCCCAATAAGCTCATCCAATTTCCCGAATTTCTTCATTCTTTTATCGATCAGAATCCATGCGCAATCTATGTCATCCACCTCACATTTGCCATCCCGAACACCACCGCATGGTCCATTCAACAAAGACTTTGGACATCTCTTTATGGGGCATATCCCGGCGGTTTTTTCCAGAACACAATCGCCGCAGGCCGAGCAATATTCCAGAATCTTATCGCCTATTTTTACACCAATCCCGGTCGTATCTGCAACAGGTATTATCTCAGTATCCAATACCTCCGAAACGACCTGTGAGCCAGCGCCACACGCTAACACATAAATTCTATCGTAATCCTCCGGATCTACCTTAATCTCTGGATAGTTGCAGATTGTTGGTAATTTCACAACCTCAGAATCCAGTTTT
>QMZG01000057.1 GCA_003663045.1 Candidatus Altarchaeales archaeon | reverse complement strand
GATTAATCATGGTGAATGGATGACTGATGTATATTCTCCTTTTTCCATCGTCCTATTCTTCGCTTTGGTTGCCTTGGCATGATTGACTTATTTATCACCAATCGTATTATCTCTTGTGGTGGTGTCATTTTTGTGAATCTGGCTGGATTCGAATATCGAATAAATTCACAATGAGTTCAGACCCACAAAAGCTCCAGTGTCATTGCTTTAGAATGAAAATCAAGAAAGATACATTAGAATTCATTCTTGGGGTTTCCAAGAAATTTCACCCCAATGAATTCGGAGGCTTATTGAGGGGCAAAAATGACATAATAGAGGAGGTCCTGATAATCCCAGCATCAACATTTGGCAAAAAATTTGTCACTACAAGATTTGATATGATACCAATAGACTATTCAATAATTGGAAGTGTTCATTCCCATCCCGGACATAGATTTAAACCATCTAATGCAGATATTCGTTTTTTTAAGAAAACTGGCTCCGTGCACTTGATTGTGAGATATCCCTACAGAGGCATAGAAGATGTTGCCGCGTATGATAGAGATGGTAAAAAAATTGATTTGGAAGTACTTGATAAAAAACATTAATGTATTTATAGGAATAAATTCTATTGATTATTAGAAATGAAATTAAAATCACTGGGAAAGAGGAATGGTCAGGCAGCGGTTGAGTATCTTACAACATATGGATGGGCGATCTTGGTAACTCTGGTAGTGGGGGTTGCTCTATGGCAAATGGGGGCCTTTAAACCCCCATCAACACCTCCTGGCTGTACTGGATTCTCACAGGTAACGCCGATTGACCACGTTGCAGATGGCTCTGCTGGCAGGATGGGGCTCACATTAACCAATGAGGCAGGGGTGAAGGTTAAATTAAATAGAATCGATGTGGATATATTTGGCAAGACATGCTCTAACAGCGGCATAAATAAAGAATTACGTGCAGGGCAGAGCTATCAGGTAAATGTAACCAGTTGTACTTTTCCAGATACTGGCAATTACTATAGGGCGAAGATAACCATCACTTATACCAACCTCGTATCTGGAATAAAACACAAAAGCGTTGGGGAGTGTCATGGGTCTGTGGAGTAGATTCATTTATCACTTTTTAGAATATCCTCAATTCTTTTTATCTCCACTATTTTCTGCTCACCACTTTTCATATCTCTAACAGTGACCTTGTCATTTTCCAAATCCCTCTTGCCCACTATGACAACATATCTTGCATCTATATCGCTTGCATACTCCAAGATCTTTCCCAGCTTTCTATTCATTAGATCAAAATCTACAATGAAATTTTTTCTTAGCTCTGATGCGATTTTCAATGCATCGTTTCTCACCTCTTTGCTAACTGGTGCTACTACTGCATCCACCTGCTTTTTAGGGATTTCAATCCCCTGCAATTCCATGGCTTCCATTACCCGATCAAAGCCAAATGCAAATCCAACTGCTGGTACCGAAATTCCTGAGAATAGCCCGATTAATTCATCATATCTGCCCCCACCACATATCTGATCCTGTGCTCCAAGTTCTTTAACCCGAATCTCAAATACCATTCCAGTATAATAGTCAAGACCGCGGACAATTCCCAGATTTAGAGAATATTCCAATTTCATTAGATCCAACAAGGAGATTATCTCCCTTAATTCATTCAATGCCTTAATGGATTTTTCATGGTCTCCCAGTAGAGAATTTGCTTTATCAATTACACCTTTATCTCCCTTTAATTTTATTAGATCAAATAGAAGCCCATCACGAATCAATTTTTTTAGACCTTCAATATCACCTTTATCGATACTGGCAATAATCTTGTTCTGAATATCTTCTTTAATCCCCAGGTCTTTTAATAAACCGCGAATTATCCCTAAATGACCAATTTCTATTTTGAATTCCAGGCCCAATCTTCTCAGGGATTCATATGCTATGGAGATGACCTCGGCGTCACTTTCGGGCCCAGAAGGACCAATTAGCTCTAAACCAAGATGCCAGAATTCCCTATAGCGCCCCTTCTGTGGTTCTTCGTACCTGAACATAGGACCATGGTAATACAACTTGATGGGTCTGGGCAGGCTTCGAAGTTTCTCTGAGAACATTCTACAGACAGAAGCAGTAGCCTCAGGTCTCAAACAAAGCCTTCTCCCCTTCTTATCCTCGAATACGTACATATGCTTCTGAATCTCTTCTCCAGATTTCAATTGGAATAGTTCTGCATACTCAAGGGTAGGGGTCTGGATCTTTCTGTAGCCATAGTTTTCAAATATCTCCGAAATTATTCTCTCAGAATATTCGCGCTTCTCCATATCCCCGATAGAAAAATCTCTCGTCCCTCTGGGTTTCTCTATTTTTTTCATTCTATCAGATATCTTAAATATTTTATCTAAAGACAATATATAACTATAACAATGGAATTGGAAACAAAAAGATTTTACAAGTTTCTAGCACCGAGACCAACTGTAATAGTAACTACTGTCGACAGAGAGAAGAATGTCAATGCCGCACCTTTTAGTTTTGTAATGCCCGTCTCCATAGAACCCCCTTTACTAGCGGTTGCATTGGGACATAAAGGGGATACCCTGAGGAATATTAGAGATACCGGAGAATTTGTAGTAAATGTTCCACCAGAAAAGATACTGAATGAATTATGGGTATGTTCTAAGAGCCATCCTCGTGGGGAGAATGAATTGAAAGCAGCAGGATTAATGGCTGTAGACTCGGAAAAGGTACTAGCGCCATATATAAGGGAATGCATAGCCTGGTTTGAATGTCTGATGGAGAATGAACAGGAACTGGGGGATCATGTACTAGTAGTTGGCAGAGTAGTTCATGCTATGGTAAGGAATGACATAGTGAGGAAGGATGGCAATATGGACCTAAAAAAGGCTAAGATTCTAATGCATATCGGTGGCTCTAAATTTGCGGTAGCTGAAAAAGAGATTACTGTAAAAGTGGAAAAATGAGAATGGGATTGAGATTATCTGGAATTGTTTTAATTTCAGTAGTATTATTTATCTCCGGCTGTATTACTCAAGAAACCGGGGAAAAATATGAGCAAATTGCCACATCAACAACCCCAGTAATAACCTCGATAATACCAACAACTACTACTGAAGCTATTTTCCATAGACTCTCTCTCGGCAAACCTTGTTCTGAGAATGAAGAGTGTCTCAGTGGATGTTGCGATTCTATTAAGGGTAGAAAGATATGTCAGACTTCGTCATTCTGTACCTGTAGATATCTAAATGAAGAAAACTGTCAGAGGAAAGATTGCTACTGGTGCATTGATAAATGTCAGAATGAGCCTTGTGGGGATTGTAGTAAATACAAGAGATGTTTGACCTTTACAGAAGGAGATAATAATGTAACAATGGTTGAAATTTCGCAGGGAGGGAATGGATCATGTAAATATAATGGCTTTTATGAAGTCGCAAGTGGTAATGAAAGTTATTGCGACAAGCATGAAGGGACACGCATCTATGGAAAATGCGGTTCTCCAGCAACCTTAGAAGACTGTATAAGGATCTATGAGGAACACTGTTGCTATGACATCGCCCAGAGAAGGAGCTTCCACTCTCCACAAGGTGAAGAATATGACCTATGGTGCTTCAAATGCGATAAAGCTACTCTCGTAGAATAAATCATGAAGGGAGTTCACAATTTTCTTAGTGGATTCTCTGACCTCTTCTTTGATTTCATAACCATCGGGGAGGATTCCCAACAAAGAGCTGACTATGGCATAATTTGATCTGGCAAATGCCTTTAGATTATAACCACCTTCAAGTTCCACTACGAGTCTTCCATTGCAGAATCTTTCTGCCTGTTCTAAAAGTAGATGGGTCATCTCACCATAACAATTCTCAGTGAGACATAGACCAGAAATTGGATCATCTCTATGTGAATCCTGACCCGCCGAGATAACTATAAATTCTGGCTTATACCTCTCCAAGATTGGAATTACAAATTCTTTTAGGATATAAATATAGTCAGCATCCCCAGTGCCAGAGGGAACGGGAATATTTACGGTAAAACCCTCTCCCTTCCCCCTACCCCTTTGCTCCATGAATCCTGTTCCTGGATAAAAAGTCCTCGGGTCCTGATGAACAGAAACATTTAAGATAGAGGGATCTTCATAAAAAATTTCCATGGTTCCATTGGCAGCGTGAGCATCCCAATCAAAGAGGAAAATTCTTCTCAGATTAAATTTCTCCTGCAGGTAACGAATCATAATTGCCACATTATTGAAATAGCAAAAGCCCATTGCCCTATCTCTGGTAGCGTGATGCCCTGGTGGTCTTACTAGGGCATAAGCATTATTGACCCTTCCCCGCATCACAGCATCTCCAGCGAGAATCTCACCTCCAACAGCAAGTTTTGCGATCTCATAGGTTTCTGACTGACAGTATGTGTCTGCATCAATAGCACCCCCACCGGATCGACTGAGATTCTTTATATATTCTAAATGCTCCCTTGTGTGAACCCTCAAAATGTCTTCATCACTACAAGGATCTGGCTTCATCAATTCAACCCTCTCCAAAATTCCCATTTCTCTGAGATAATTCATGGTCTCAACTAATCTCTCCTTTCTCTCTGGATGAAATTCCCCAGCATTATGTCTCAAATAATCTTCATGATAGATCAGGGCTGTTTTCTTCATCTTATGTATTTATATATGGATACCTAAAAGGATAATGTGATTGGATATGAGGTTAATGATGCTCTATTTAATGATAATTGGAATAAGCCTTTTTATTGGATGTATAGGTTGGATGTATAGGCACTGAAAAACCTGAAGGGATAACTATAACAACCATCAAGGAAACTACAACCACTCTGACAACTTCAACAACATCAACCACGACCACAACGACTATGACAACCACTACAACAATTCTAGGTTGTCCATTCATTCCATATACAGAATGGTGATCTCAATGATGCTTCTAATCAACTCCAATCCATCCGAGATGCTATATATGATGGGGATACTTTCACAAGATCGGCCTAATTTATAACCTACAGACTATATTATAATGACAGATTTTCCCGAAGGAAAAATCTTCCTGACAGAAAGAAGTTACACCCGTAGGGAATAGCGGGATAATCTGGATGAGATTCCTGCAGCCCCCCTTCCTTCGGGAAGTTAGAGGCTCCAGAGTGGGTGAGCTTCCTGAAGATTGGATGTGTGAGAAATTGAGAGAATTGGAAAGAGAGTAATCGTAGAGATGAAAAAGATTTACATTCTAATTGATTTACTTGTAATCTTAGCCGTAGTTTTCAGTGGATGCATTCAAGAACAACAGACTATAACAACTACAGAAAGTGGTAAAAAGCAAAGAGAGGTGATTAAATCAAACATAAGTGTTGGAAATACAACCAAGAATACAACCATAATCACCCTTTATGATAACTATAAATACAACCCAGAACTGAAAACGAGGTGGGGATTTTCTTGCTTGGTGAAAATTAATGACAAAAATATTTTATTTGATACCGGTGCTGATTCTGGAACCCTACTTTCTAACATGGAGAAAATGAATATAGATGTTAATGGGATCGATACCATAGTTTTATCCCACATTCATGGAGACCATGTTGGTGGCCTGGATGGGATCTTAGAGGGGAATTCTAATCTTACGGTATATTTACCAAAATCATTTCCAGATAGTTTCAAAAATAAGGTGAGATCATCTGGGGTAAGAATGATAGAGGTTAAAGATTCGATAGAAATATACCCCGGAATTTACACGACCGGTGAACTGGGAACCTGGATCAAGGAGCAATCTCTGGTCATAAAAACAGAGAAAGGTTTAGTAGTAATAAGTGGCTGTGCCCATCCCGGTATCGTGAACATCGTTAGAGAGGCAAAGAAACTGACAAATGAGAGAGTATATTTAGTCATAGGTGGCTTTCATCTATTTTCAGCTGAGGATTCTGAATTAAAAAGAATTGTAAAAAATTTCAGAGATCTTGAGGTTGAAAAGGTTGCCCCATCTCATTGTTCTGGTGATAGGACGAGAGAGTTATTCGAGCAAGAGTATGGTGAAAATTTTATCGAGAATGGGGTTGGGAGGGTAATCGAGATCTAAGATGTCCCAGGTTTGTTACGATAGTTGTGTGAGATATATCTGGTTTAATGATCATACCTCTTCTTAAGTCTAACAAATTCATCGGTACTCGGCTTTTCTGTTCCTAAATAGTCCAGGGTGATCTGCTTTACTCTATTCCCTTCACGGACTGATCTAACAAGATAGTAGTAGGTATTTCCCTTGATTTTCTTGGATCTGATGAAGACCATTTTTATTATTTAGAATGATTTAGAATGGTGGATTTAAAAGTTAGGCACTACGGGTTTTCTACCTATATTCCATACTCTTTATCCCAAGAGTAAACTAACATTTAATAGATAACTCACAAATATCTAACTATAGATTTACAATGAAAAAGAAAATCAGGATATTTTTAGCAATTTTAGTATTAATCAACCTTGTTGTTTTATGTAGTGCTAAATCTACTGAGTATCTGGATTTAAAGTGGAAATATCTTAGTGATGGTGCAGTGGTTTTTGTTCATGTGGATGATCTTGACAATGATGGCTTTAAGGAGGTGATTGCTGCTGCATCAAAGGAAACTATGATCGGGGGTTCTGGATGGATTTATGTATTTGACAGGGAGGGGAATATGACATGGAAATACGATCTTCCGGGACCTATTTCATCCATATTGATTGACGATCTTAATAATGATGGGAAGAAGGAAATTATAGTGGGTATTTTTTCCTATGTTCATGTTCTAGACAGCGATGGAATTGAAGAATGGAAATCTCGGACAGATTATCGTTGCAAGGTCATTAGTTTATTTGTGGATGATCTGGATAATGACGGTAGTAAAGAACTTATTGTTGGTGCAAGCTCCAGAACAACGGGAAAATTATTTGTTATCAATGAGAATGGAGGCTGGGAATGGGTGAGACCAGTAAATGGTGAGATTCATGCACTATATGCAGCGGATTTATACAAGAGTGGATTTAAGGAGATTATTGCAGGAACCGTTGGCAGG
>QMZG01000056.1 GCA_003663045.1 Candidatus Altarchaeales archaeon | reverse complement strand
GATAGATCTCATGAATCTCACTCTCATTGAATAATATCCTGTACCTCTTGTTCATCTCTGCAACATGATCTATCTCCAGAATGTCTTCAAATTCCCGGGAGTTTTCTACTAGATCATCTATCATCCTCCTCCTGATACTCAGAAGTTCCTCAAATTCATACCATGAAATTCCCTTTCTTCTGCATATGTCTTTGATAATCTCCGAGTTCTCTAGATCGAATTCCTCTCTTTCGGTATGCTCATTAAATCTCATTAGGTCGAAGAATGCCCCCTCCTCATCCGGATTCCTGTTCCATTTCTTTCTCAGTTCTGTGATCTCCATCACCCTCCTGCTCTTGTCTATGTATCCTTTTTCTTCTTTATATCCAAGAGAAACAATAATGTCAACCGCTTTAAAGCTTGTGGGAGGAACACCCAGGTCGTTGGTAATCCTATCCCATGTGTCATAAGGGCATGAGCCATGGATTGTTCCAAGGACCGCATTGCCAGCTGCCCCAATCCTCATGGCTTCAAATAAAACCCTCGCTTCCGGACCCCTTACCTCCCCAAGTATGAGGACGGATTCTCCTAATCTGAGGGCTGCTCTCAGGTTTTCTTCTGGGGGTAACTCATAACCCCTTTTGTGAGAGATAACGGCCTGATTCTTTAGATGCTCTATCTTCCAGCCATTTTTCCTTAAGGAAGTGGTTGGAATCTCTGCCGTATCCTCCATTAGGATGATCCTATCCCTTTGATCTATCTCAGAGATTAATGCGCTCAGCAGACTGGTTTTACCTGCTCCTCTGGCTCCTGTTATCAGCATAGCACATCGTCCAGAGATGAGGAAGCTGAGTAGTGCTGCAGCCATCGAAGAGAGCATTCCCTTCTGCACAAACCTCGCCAGGGTCCATGGGTTTTCTCTGTGCTTTCTGAAGGCATATGCAAGTCCATCAAATGTGGAGGGCTCTCTAACACCCGCCACTCTGATCCCGATTTCCTTCAGATCCATGTCAAGTATGGGATTGGCCTCATCAAATGGTCTCTCACTTATGGCTCTGAATTTAGAAGAAAGCCTTTCCAGATCATCCTCCATTAGATAGATATTAGTTACACAGGTTCCATACATTTCATGGCTTACATACACTGGAGTAGAACCTGGAGGAGAGTCTATATAGATGTCATATATGTGCTTATCCCTGAAGAGTATCTCCAATAATCCATAGCCAGCACTGTATCTGGCAAATATCTCAGAAAGCTTTTCCAATTCTTCTCTACTCACGCCATTGGTAAGCCTGGGGAGGTTCTCATTACCAATCCTCTTAAAGTAATCCCTCGCATCCTCTGGATCTATTACCTCTAAGGAATGTTCTCTACTTATGTATTCATTCAACCTGGTCAAGAGACCCACCTGCTCTGGATAGAGCCAGAGTTCCGGGGGATTTACAAAGTAGATATTGTCACCACTATTCTTATATATCCTGATATCAGAATCAGCTACCTGGTAGAAATCTATAAGTTCTGAATTCTCAGGTAGTTTCAGATCGATATACGAGGAAATGAATACCGGCTGTATAATGGGTTTGATTAATTCCTTGTGTTTCCCTTCTCTATATGCTTTAATTAACTTGCTTTCTTCCACCCTTTCTTTTATTTCTTCTAAAACAAAAAGGTATGATTCAATCCCATGCTCATGCAATGTATCTCTGTGAGACCTGAACCTGTATTTAAATTTTCTCTCCCACCTCTCTCCCAATTCCATTTGATACTGTTTTATCACACCCATTAATATGTCATATGCCCTTACTGGATTTGAGTAAAATTCCTTGATCAAATCCCGAAGGAATTTTTTATATCTTTCTTCATCTTCCTTTAATTTACATTCCACCTCTTCCCAGATCTTATTCTCTTCTAACTGAGCTGCTATATCCACTATCTCTGTCAAAATCCCCAGTTCTTTCTTTCCATACAATTCACTGAAGTCCCTCTTCAGAAACTGTATCTCATCCACCCTATTTCTCTTTAACCAATTCAGTATTTTCCTCATGCACGTGGGATCATCCAAGCTACCTCCACGACTGCAATCGGAACATTCTATACAAAGCCTCTTGACCCTCGATTTCTTTATCTTGCTTTTACATTCCATTTTCTATTTTTTTGTACAGTCCCATTCAATATTATCTGAGGGTGATGAATCCTTCAATTGCCTACACATCTCCTGATCCCTAAGATTTTGCATCTCTTTATCCATCCTTAGTATCTCATTAAACTGCCCAAAAAATGTCATCAACAGTGCGAATATCATTATGCTCAATACTATAATTGCCAGCTTTGTTATGTTCCATTCCATTTTTCAGATCCTTTCACATCAGACCATCTGGGCAAAGAATATCCTGCCCAGGAATAATACTGCTGTGAATATTATCAATGCCTTTGGTAATGCATTTGAAATCTCCGTCTTTATCTTGACCTCGTCATTTCCGTACTCAAGGATGGCGGTGAATCTGATCAATATAATTAACAAAGAAAGCATGTACGCTCCTAAGATCAAGGTTAGTAAATCCGGGGTCAGGGAAGGTGTCTTGAGTATCTCAACACCAAGTTCTGCTACATATTCATTACCCTCGCTGTTAGCATTTATATTCCCCAGGATCTTTATGAATATCTCCGTTAATGGAATTGCCAATGCGCATAATGCTGGGGCGATCATCGTTGCGGAGACCTTCATCATGGATGTAGTATATGAGATCTTTTCTCTTAATGCATTCTCAACCTTCCTTATCTCTCTGAAATGATTTGCAGAATTGATCAGTGTTTCTGCGGCTGAATCTACGCCTCTTTCCATGCTGTTGACAAACATCTTAAAGATGCCGTGAATTAATCCTGAATGTGCATCTTTCAGACTTCCCTTCTCCGGATGGAAGAATGCGTCTCTAAGATTGAGGTTCATATAGCGAATATTCCTCACGGTATTCTCCAAGATCCTTGATAATTGAGAATCCTTCTCTGGATTTGAAAGTAGTTTTGAAACCTTAATCAGGGATTCCTCAGCTGGCATACCACTCACCAGCCTGTTTCCAATATGGAAAGAGGCCTCAATACATTCCTCCTCAGCCCTTTCTATATCATTCCTGACCTTAAGCCTGGGAAGTGAGTCGTATCTAAAATATATCCAGAGTCCTACAAAAACTCCTATAACTATAGGTAGTGTGTTCAATTTTTCTGCCATCTCATTTGGGTAACTCAGTAGATAGGGAACACTGGCCAGAGAGATTAAGCCTACTATCCCAAGGGAGAATTTTATTAGTGAGACCTCTCTATTCCCTATCCTGATCTTTCCGGGCGTTATTAATCCGGGGTAATCCTTTGGAATCCTAATGGGTGAAAACGCCACGGGTCTTTTTGTCAGTATAAATTCTGATACCATAAATACAGCCAAGACTATAACGAAGAGTAGAACAGAAAGCCCCAATGGCGTTCCCAATTGAAAACCCATCATGGAAAGAACTGGAAGGAACATTACCGCCACTAATGGAATAAGAACCCCACCCATGAAAAGAACTGTTGTGGGTACTCTAAGTTCATTTGTGAACTCCTTGAATTTTATCTGAATATTGTCCAACAATTCTCTTAATGCTCTATCCAATGTATCTAATCTTCTGTGCTCATGCTTTTCCATCTGTGATGTCCTTATGGCGTAGAGAGAATCCCTAAGGCCCTTTATGTGTTCCCCCCACTTATGTCCCAGAATCGGTAGAGCCTCCCCAATGGAATTGTGCTTTCCAGACCAGGTATGCCATAGCAACTGTTTCAAGTCATCTGCAAGCTTATCATCACCGTGCTCTGAGGCAAATTTTACCGCCTTTTCCAGATTCGGATCCTGTTTCAATGGAATTATGAGATAGGCTATTAATCTTGGGGCGTAACCTAAGGCGCGCATCTTCTCAAAAACTACCAGCCTTACGGGATACATCGGAATTAGATATAGAGAAAGACATGCCAGGATCATGCCAAACAAAAGAATATAAAGAGCATTCATCCCAATAAACAGGGCTACCATCGCCGCCAGAAATGATAGAACAAAAAACAATAAAGCGGTGAACCATGCGAAGACAATAACCTCCCTGGGCGTTAAACCCAGATCAATGAACTCCAATGAATCCTCAAGTTCCTTATCCCATTCGATATTCACACCTTTGAACAATTCCGCAAAATTCTTGTTTACAAAGATACAGCTATCCTTATAAAGAGATTTTATCATTTTTAAATATTAAATCCTTATTTATCCATATAATAAACTATATTTACTTTGATTTATATATATAGAAACGATATTTAAATATTAAATACCAAATATACAAATACCATATACGTATCCGAAAGGGTACTGAATGAAAAATGGCCATGAAAAACAAGAAAACAAGGAACAAAGGAAGGAGGTTGTCCTCGATTCTGAGGGACAATAAGGGTATTGAAACAAGGGTTTTGATATATGTTATAGCTGCAGTAGTTTTGATTGCAGTTATGGTTATAGCAATAAATGTAGCTCAGACGGGGGGAACTTTGGCTGATATAGGTTTAGCAAAGAGTGCAAAAACGATGAAGGACTATCTGGGGGATGATCCAGGCATAGATACAACAAGGCTTGATAAAATTATTGATAAGGCTAAGTCCTCTGAAACTTCTGAATAAAAACCCCAAAACCTCCACAAAAGGTGGGAATCCCACCACCTCCTTCCCTTTCTTTATTTTTTAATTTTCTTTTCATCAATTCATCAAAATGAAATCCTTGTTCAAATCAAAAAAAGGTGTGGAAACTGCACCTCTGTTTCTGATATTTTCAGCATTCGTTTTAGTACTTACCGCCGCCATAGTTTTTCCCGCAATGACGGAATGGGAAAAGACCATGGATAAGGGAAAGGCAATAAAAGAAACCATAAAGTTGAGAAATGCCATAAATGAGATTCATGCCATGAGTGACATCGGCTCTGTGGAACAGGTCTCTGTTTCTCTACCACCCGGTTATGAGATAGCAGTCAATTCCAGATCCCTCGTTCTAAAAAATAACGATAACGAAGTAGCAAAATTTGATCTAAATGCCAATGTCGAATATAATGCAGGTGGTATCAAAGACAAGGCGGTACTAACAATTGCATTTTGGGATGAGCACTCTAGACCTTCTTCAGATGAGGATATCATATGGGTTTATCTTCCATGAAAATAAAATGAGAATCAACAACAAGGGACAGGCTGGACCCATAGGGGAGGATATGATATACATGATAGTTGTGGTCTTGGCGATAGCAGCCCTTCTGGTAGTAGTTGTCAAGGCATTTGCAGATCACGAGGTCAAATACGCTAAACTGGATATGTACAGATCGGCGTTGATAACCGCAGATAGGATTTCTACGGATTTGGCATGGGATTACGAGGGATCGAAGCGGACCAGGATTCTGGATATTAACAAAATTAATTGTGAGGATTTATATAAAAAATGCAAAAACTGTTTTGTGGGGATTAAAGACAGAACAAAGCCAGAAGATGAATGGATCTGCAACAATAAACCTAAGAATTCATTACCTGAACCTGATCTAGTAGCAGCCACTATAAGATTACCGGTTTCTATCAGAATAGATGTAAAGGAATTCCATCCTGGGATTTTGGAAGTAACTGTAGTTAGGTAGCTACTAACTCCTTTTTACCATGAAGAGATAGATAGGTACCTTTTCATATTCATTCTCGCCTTTTGGGAATACTATCTCCACACATGCCGCCCTGCTACTATAAGTACCAATATCCTCCTTGCATTTTTCAATTCCCTCATTTGTACCATGAATACATAACCTTGTTCCTTCATATTCCCCATAAAGGAACCACTCTATACCGCTATCTTTACCGAGTCCTTTATCTTCCAGGTATTCATGAATTTTCACATATTCCAAACTGTCGATTACAAATTCTTCTGTCACTTTATCTTTATTTGCAAAGTACATCCCAATCACATCCGAGATGCTCTTTCCCCTTAACTTGTCATTGTCAGAATCCAGTGTGTCGTAGAGTATACTCAGTAAAAGGGAATTGGTGAAATCCTGCCCACTTCTCTGTGCCTGTGTTCCCGCGGCCTTTCCCCCCAGGGTGAATGCCCATATCCCCGCGGTGAAGATTGTAATGCACAGAAATATTATAATTATGTCAAACCATGCCGATTGACCCCTGTTATCCAGAGATTTGACCCTCATTCTGATTTTTATATAAATTATTCCAATACATATAATAATATAGTATTTTATTTAATAAATATAAAATAAAATGGAATATAATACTAATCTGAATTCAAAGGGTTTTGCAGTTTCGCCATTCTTCATCATAGCATTAATCCTTCTCGGGGTTATTATAGCCATTCATTTCATACATATAGACAATACAAAGGCAAAGAGTATAGCTCAAGAGGGTAAATTAAATAAAGCCATTCTGGATATGGAGGAACCTAAGGCTACTTTGCAGTCACTTGCTTTATTCTCTGCATATCAGGCTGCGTATGATGCTGGAAAAATGGGCATATCTGATGAACGAGGACTGAAGGATTTTTTAAGTGAAGAGATAGCGGGGGATCTTAATAAACAAAATTTTGGAAGCTTTTCGGTAGAGGTTAAATCGTCTGAGGATAATATAAGAGAGGGTTTTATTACTTCTGCTACTGGGGGTAAGGTCACTGCTAGTGGAGAAATCCCAATCTCATCAGACATTGCTATAGAAAAATTCGTTGGAGCGAGGATTTTTCTCTTGAGGGATCTATCCGAAGATCTGGAGGGAGAATTTAAGAGGGAATTAGCTGAAATTCTGGAATGTACTCTTTCTGGAGTGAGCGATTGTTCTTCTAATGAAAAGATTTCCTGCAGTGCGACCTCTGAAATAAAAAATGATGAACATAAAGTGCCCGAAGAATTTATGAAGGATGCCTCTCAGGTAGCAGAAAAGATCAAAGAAAGTCTTCTCGAATTGGAAACGAAGGTGTCGAAAGATGCAGCATTCAAATCCCTAAAAGATGAGCATGTAGCACTTAAATTTAAAATAGAAAAGATAACTGCTGATATAATGAATAAGACTCGGTATAAAGATAAATGCTGCGAGAGGGATGAAGAAGGTAAATGTATAGAGGTGGATTGGGATTACAATGTAGATTTGAGAATAACAGGTGAAATAGAGATTGATGCCTATCTTGTGGATTATGCTACTTTAACTAAGATCTCTAAGGAAAAGTTTGAGATCTGCACTGAAGCCCCTATAATCTTGGAAAGTGGAGAAATTAAACCCTTGGAATTTAATCGTCATTTTACCATAGAATATGAAATCAATCTTAACTATAATTCTGATTGTGAGCCAGATCCTGTAACAGACCCTGATGAGGAGATACATCCAAATGTCCCTATTTATTCCTATAACGAAGAGAGTTTGAAGTATGATGTGGATTCAAATTCTATAAAATGTAGTTGGGGTAGTGGATATATAAAAGGGAGATGTGCAGGTATAAAGATCGAGGAACCATGTGGGTGTGTTGGAGTAGGAGGGGATTGTGCTGGGGAGGGCGAAAGCTGTATAGATATACAATGTTGTGAAGGTCTGATCTGTGATGGCGGTATATGTAAAAAAGATGAAGATGATGAAGATTGTTTTAATGGAGAAAGAACAAATGAGTACTATGAACCTGGTGAACACGATTGTAATCCAGGTACCAAAATCGCTTCTTGTAGTTCTAAGAATGACTGTGTAGATTGTGGTGGTAGATGCAAAAAATCAGATGATAT
>QMZG01000055.1 GCA_003663045.1 Candidatus Altarchaeales archaeon | reverse complement strand
TTTATCATTATATCAATCTAACCCAGTTTCTCCATCAATAATCTAATCACCACTTCGGCATCTGCCCTGCCATTCATCTTCCTCATTACCTGACCCATCAAAAAATTCAATGCCCTCTTTTTCCCAGACTCATAGTCTTGAACCGCTTCTGGATTCTCGGAGATCACATCATCAACGATCATGGAAAGCTCATCCTCCTTACTTATTCTACCAAGTGTCTCTTTTTCCACGATATCTATTGGGGATTCTCCACTGTCAATAATTCTCTCCAAAATCTTCTTTCCGGTAGTTTCTGTGATTTTTTTATCCCTTATCAACTTCAAAACTTCAATCAGAATCTTGGAATTTAATTTACTCTCCTTTAAATCTATACCCCTGTAATTCAATTGTCTCAGCACTTCTCTACATATCCAGTCTGCGGCGATCTTTGGATCGGTATTGGGAGCAACATCTTCAAAGAGATCCGCAAGTTCTTTTTCCCTCACCAGTATCTGTGCATATTTTTCCGGAATCTTATATCTTTCAATCAATCTCTTTTTTCTATTCTGTGGGGTCTCTGGTAACCCTATCCCTTCGATAAATGATTTTTCAAGCACCAGTGGTGGGATATCTGGATCGGGGATATAGCGATAATCATCGGTGGTCTCCTTTATTCTCATGGCGGTGGTGATCATCGATTTTTCATTATAGCCGCGAGTTTCCTGTCTTATGACACCGCCCCTCTTTCGCAGATTAATCTGCCTCATAATCTCATATTTAATAGCCTTATATGCCCCTTTAACAGAATTGATATTTTTAATCTCAACCCTGGCTCCACTTTCCAAAGAGATATTTACATCCGCTCTCATCACCCCACCAACCTCGATAATCCTTCCAGTATATCTGAGAAGATTCATTAATTCCTTGAGAAAATTCCTCACATCCTCCGGAGACTTCATATCTGGAGCGGTTACTATCTCAACGAGAGGAACACCGGATCTGTTGTAATCGACTCTTCCGGTTACCAGATCATATCTTCCGGGATCCTCTTCCAGATGAACCTCCCATATTCCGATCCCGGATAGTTCACCATCCGTTCCAATGGGATCAGAGGTTCTTTGATAACCGCTGGGAAGATCTGGATAATTGTAGTGCTTCCTCTTTACAAATGCCTTCACATTCACTATCTTGCAGTTCAAAAGCTTGGCGATCATAACTGCAGATTCCAGGGCATATTCATTAATTGGGAAGGGTTTCGCTCCGGGCATTCCCGTACATACGGGACAGGTATTTATGTTCGGCTCCTCTACTTCATAGTAATTAGTGGGGCAATCACAGAATAACTTCTGCCTACTGTTTATGGGAACGTGAATCTCTAAGCCTATTTTTACCTTTGGTCTTTCTTCCAGTTTTTGCATTTTTATTTTTATTGCTTGGAGAAGCCAGTATAAAAACTTAGAATCAAAAGAATAAATCAAAGGAATCAAAAGAATCAAAGGATGAAGTTCCTCTTCCAACTCTCTGGCGAGCATCCGGATCTGCCAAGGGCAGAGATATTTGCGGTTCTGGAGGGGGAGGGAATCTCTTTTGAGGGTGTCTATTCCAGGGAAAGATTTTTGGTTATGGACCTGGATACAGAAGAGACAGATTTTGTAAATAGACTTGCAATGACAAGAAAGACAGCCAGACTTATTGCACTTTCTAATAATATCAGAGAAACTGGATTGAAGATCGCCGAGAGGATTTCCAAGGAGAAGACGATTGCAATTAGATCAAGGTCTCACACACTGGAGGAGGAACTTGGTGCCGAGCTTTTTGTTCTCGGATATCATGCCGATTTGGAGAAGCCCGATGTGGAGATTCTCTGTTTTGGTATTGATGGAAAATATCTGGCAGGGATTAATATCCCGATGAGGAGGGATTTCAATTCGAGAAGACCACAGTTCAGACCATTTTTTCATCCCACATCTATGCACCCCAAGCTCGCGAGAGTCTTGGTTAATCTTGCCAGGGTTAGAAAGAATGATATTTTACTGGATCCATTCTGCGGAACTGGAGGCATACTAATAGAAGCGGGATTAATGGGCCTGGAGATTATGGGTTCTGACATTGATCGGAGGATGGTGGAGGGTTGCAAGAAAAATTTGAAATTCTTTGATATAGATGGAAAAATAAAAAAGGCAGATGCATTGAAACTATGGAGGGAATTCAAAGAGGTGGATGCAATTGTTACGGATCCCCCATATGCGAGATCATCATTTGTAACAGAGAAGAACATTGGAGATTTCTATAGAAAGTTTTTATCATCCGCATTTAATATTCTAAGACATAATGGTCACTTGGTTCTGGTGGTTCCTAAGGGGTATTCTCTGAATACCGAAAAATTCGATCTCATTGAGGAATTCCAGGTGAGGGTTCACAAGAGTCTTACCAGAAAGATCCTGGTTATGAAAAAACCTTCTTAGTATATATTCATTGCTTTCTTATTTTTAGTTATTCTAAACTATTAATTAGAAAAAGAAGGAATTTTGGGGGAATTATAAGGCCAACATCAGCAAGATTGTGAAGCAATCTTGTCTGAGTAAAGACTCCCTCGGGGTCTTTCTCATCAGCAAGAGCCTTTGAGGCTCTTGTCTGAGTAAAGACGCCTTTGGCGTCTTTCTCATCTCAGCTAAACGAAAAAGGCTATGAAAGGAGCAGAAGCAATCGTAAGGTCATTGGAAAAGGAGGGGGTTAAGCATATCTTCGGAATTCTAGGTGGGGCAATTATGGAGGTCTATGATGTGCTCTATGATACTGAGAGCATTAGACATATCTTGATGAGACATGAGCAATGCGCTGCCCATGCGGCAGAAGGGTATGCAAGAGCATCTGGTAAGACGGGGGTATGTATGGCAACCTCCGGTCCCGGAGCTACCAATCTTGTGACAGGAATTGCCAATGCCCATATGGATTCTACGCCAATTGTGGCATTTACTGGTCAGGTTCCCATTTCCATGATTGGTAATGATGCCTTCCAAGAGGCAGACATCGTTGGAATTACTATGCCCATTACAAAGCACAATTTTCAGATTACCGACCAAGATGATATTCCCGAGGTCATAAAAGCCGCTTTTAAGATCGCATCAACAAGGAGACCAGGTCCCGTTTTAGTGGATCTCCCCAAGGATATACAACAGAAAAAATTAACCAAGAAATTTAAGTATCCGCAGGATGTAGAACTTCCAGGCTACAAGGTGGTAAAGGGGAGGGGTCATCCACGTCAGTTAAAACAAGTGGCGAATACACTTATGAATTCTGAAAGACCGGTTATTCTTGCTGGTGGCGGTATCATACTGGCTAACGCTAGTAGAGAACTTATAACATTGGCAGAATCTCTTGGAATACCGGTTGCCACCACACTTATGGGAAAGGGGTGTTTTCCAGAGGATCATCCACTTTCTTTGGGAATGGTGGGAATGCATGGGAGAAAGGTTGCGAATTTAATGATCACAGAATGTGACACATTATTTGCGATAGGCTTAAGATTCTCTGACAGAGTAACCGCAAATGTTGAGTATTTTGCACCAAATGCCAAGATAATCCACTCAGATATAGACCCTTCGGAGATTGGAAAAAACGTGGATGTTGACATACCAATTGTTGGCGATGCAAGATTAATTCTTCAAAGTTTGAACAAGATTACGGAAAAATTAAAGGTCAAGAAAAAGACGGAATGGGATAAAAAGTTGAGGGAATATAAAAAGGAATTTTCCCCCGTATATGATTATGATGAAACCCCAATAAAACCACAGAGGGTAATGAAGGAATTAAATTCAATCATTGATAATAGAACAATAATAACAACGGAGGTTGGTCAATGTCAGATGTGGGCCGCTCACTATCTTAATATAAAGAACCCGAGGGCATTTATCTCATCCGGCGGCTTGGGAACGATGGGCTTCGGATTTCCAGCTGCCATAGGGGCAAAGATTGCCATGCCAGACTTCAAGGTAATTGATGTTGGCAGTGAGGGAAGCTTTATGATGACCGGACAGGATCTCGCTACATGTGTAGTTGAAAACATTCCAGTTATCGTCATTTTATTAGATAATCGCTACTTGGGAATGGTTAAGCAATGGCAGGACCTTTTTTATGAAAAAAGGAGATCTCACACCTACCTGGGAGAGGTTCCGGACATTGTAAAATATGCAGAATCATTTAATGCCAAGGGAATTTTAGTAGAAAAACCATCTGAGATAAAACAGGCATTAATCGAAGCAATTAAATCTCATGAGCCATTTGTCATAGACATAAGAGTAGACCCAGATGAGCATATCCTGCCCATGGTTCAGCCCGGAGGGAGACTGGATAAGATGATTGAGATAGCCTAATGTCTAATGTCTCAGAGATCGAAATGAACCTGAAAACAAAACTTTTGACTGGAATTCTGGTTGTTGGAGTTGTTTTGTTGAGTGGATGTGTTGAGAAACCTCCAGTGACTACGACAAGTTCAACAACTACTATAACACCTCCTACGACTACTACATCAACTGTTTCTTCAACTACAACCACCATCCCTGAGAAAGAAATCTCCGAGCAAGAAGCGTTAAAAATTAATATATCAAAACCCCAACAGATTTTGCCCAATACATTTAAAGTAACCATGGAGATTAGGGTCACAAATTATTCGATTTCAAAAGAAGATGATTTTGATATCATAAAAATCGAAGGATCTGAAGAAATTCATGCAGATGGTTATCCAATAATCCCAAAAATAGGATATATCTATATGCCTTTGCCTAAGAGTTCAGGCAATATCAAACTTTCTATGGTTAAAAATGTCTTTACCACAATAGGTTATTATAATATACCTTGTCACCGGTCGATTACTCGTGCCGAAGCAGCTCAGGTAGAGAATCCTATTATTAGAGTTAACTGTACAGCCAAACCATGGCCAAATTTCACAGAGATTTATCCTATCCCACCATACTGGTTTCATATCTCAGAATTTGATGATTATAAAGAGGTAGCCATTGGCTCTGCTTTAATCCAATACAACCCACAAACAAAAGAAACAATCCTCTACAACTACATAAAACTGGAACTCACCTATCAAACACAGATAACATTAACAATAACCGACTTCTCACCATCAAAGACAGAATATGCGCTAAGAGAACCAATAAACACTTCCTTAACCGTAGAAAATGTTGGTTCAGACACTTTAACAGGACTTCGCGCAAAGTTAGTCATAAAAGACCAGTACGGAAAAATAAGAGCATCTTCACTAAGCGCACCATTTGATGTAGCATCTGGAGAATCAAAAACTGTTTATGTTACACTAAGTCAAAATCTTCCACCACAGGGAGGGTATCTTATAGAAGTAAAAGTAATAGACGATGTGGGAAATATATTGGGGGGTTCTTCAGAATATATTGGTATTCATTAAAATTTCTAACTTGTCTAACAAGATTAAAATAAAATTCAGTTCGATGGTTGCATCATACCGATCTGCTTAGCAAATTTTAGCACCATATGTGGGGGTGATAAAAATCAAGACAGTTAAGGATATTATGTCTAAAGGAGTTATATCCGTAAGAACAACAAATTCAGTTGCTGAGGTAATTAAAATTCTCAGAGATAACCACATTTCTGGGGCCCCAGTCTTGGATGAAGAAAATGAGCTGAAGGGGATTATATCTGAATATGACATACTAAAGCTGATTGAATATAAACCCTTCTTGGCCCCATTCTTAGAGCTACTTGAAGAACATCCAGATGACATATTGAACGCGGTCAGACTTGCCTCAAAAAAGAGTGTTGAGGAGGTTATGTCCAAGCCCCCAATAACGGTTAATCCCGACACATCTGTATCTGAAGCAGCTCTGTTGATGTGGGATAAAAAAGTGAACAGATTGCCGGTGGTTGATAAAAATGGAAATCTGGTTGGCATAATAGCCAGAGCCGATCTGCTTAAGGCTTTTTATGAGTAAGATGGAATCTACATTTTTAGTCATAGTATTGTTTATCGGATTTTACAAGGCGGTTAATATTGGGGCAAATGATGTGGCAAATTCTATGGGGACATCAGTCGGTTCTAAGACTTTAACTGTAGCAAAGGCGGTAATTCTCGCAGCGGTCTTGAATTTTTTGGGGGCTACATTGGTGGGGTCTAATGTCACGGATACAATAAGAAAGGGAATTATAGACCCGAGTGCATTTACTTTTGAGCCCACAGTATTCATGTACGGAGCATTTGCTGCAATGCTGGGATCTGCAATCTTTGTTTCTACATCCACCTATCTTAAATTACCTGTATCAACCACTCATGCGGTAGTGGGTGGATTGATTGGCTTTGGCTTAATAACCGCGGGTTATTCTTGTATAAATATTGATAAATTAATAGCAGTAGTCCTTAGTTGGTTAATTTCCCCCCTCTTTGGTGGAATACTCGCCTTCCTATTATTCACTTGTGTAAAGAGATGGATTTTAGATTCACCCACACCATTTGAATCCACTAAGAAAATTTTACCATACCTCGTTTTCCTGATTTTTATGATAATTTCATTATCTATCTTTCTTAAAAGTCCAAACCTAAAATTTAGCTTAATTTACGCCGTGGGAATTTCTATATCGATTGCATTTGGCTCTGGAGTAATCTGCTATCACTTACTAAAGGGATATAAACCAGGAGAGATTGATCATTATGTTCCGGTAGAGCGGCTATTTGGTTATCTTCAAGTTTTATCGGCTTGTTCAGTTGCATTTGCTCATGGAGCTAATGATGTGGCAAATGCTATAGGCTTAGTTGCTGCAGTATTTCATGTAGCTCAAACTGGCTCTGTAGTAATGGAGGTTCCAGTCCCAACGTGGCTTTTAGCAATGGGTGGAATAGGTCTCGCAATAGGAATTTGCACTTTTGGTTATAGAGTTATAGAAACTGTTGGTGAGAGAATTACAGAAATAACCCCAACCAGGGGATTCTCCGCAGAATTTAGTGCCGCAACAACCGTTCTAATATGTTCAAAATTGGGATTACCTATCTCTACTTCACACACCATAGTTGGTTCAGTAATCGGTGTGGGATTCGCAAGGGGTATAAATGCACTTAATTTGGGTATAATAAAAAATATAGTTCTATCGTGGATAGTGACCATCCCGATCGCTGCCTTATTAACTATATTCATCTACCAAGGAATACAATTTACTTTATAAGAACCAATTCTAATATATAGCAAGATGGCATACATACCGCCACTAGTAAAACTATTCGGAAAGTCCCCATTCAAGCCCTTGCATGAGCATATACTGAAGGTAAATGAATGTGTAAATCAATTAAAGCCATTAATTGAAGCCTTCGTGGATCAGGATTTCAAAAAGGTAAATGAAATTGCTGAAAGGATATCCAAACTGGAGCATGAGGCAGATATAATAAAGAATAATATCAGGGAGCATCTGCCAAAGACCCTGTTCATGCCAGTGGATAGATGTGATATCCTGATGTTCTTAAAGGAACAGGATACTATCGCTGATAGGGCAGAGGATCTGGCGAGGATGTTAGAGGTGAGGGAGACCAAACTACCAGTGGAACTGAAAGAAGATGTACTGAAATTTACCAACAAGGTCATAGAAACAGTTAATGCATTGGAGGTTGCCGCTGGTGAACTTAGTGAGGTTATAGAATCATCTTTTGGTAAACACGAAATATCTAAGGTATTAAAATTGATTCATAACATTGACAAAAAAGAATGGGAAGCGGATAAATTGGTACTGAAATTATTGAGAAAATTATTTGAAGTTGAAAATAAACTGGACCCAATTTCTGTCCTTCATTTAGAGAGGTTGATCCATACTATGGACTCGGTTGCTGATCATGCAGAGAATGCCGGGGATAGATTAAGAACCATGGTTGCGAGGAGATAATCAATCCCCCTCTATTATCGATAAAATGAATGGATTTCTGGATTTTATCATAGATTCAATTCTTCTGATGTGTAGCATATTGGTTCAATTGGAAGATCCGTCATCTCAAGTATTTTTCCTATTCTA
>QMZG01000054.1 GCA_003663045.1 Candidatus Altarchaeales archaeon | reverse complement strand
TATATGTTTCATAAATAATCTAAAATACTGTGAGTTAAATGTGAGAGTTTAGATTAAGATTAAATACCAAGAACTTCGTCGATGGTTTCTAGATAGGCCTTAAGCTCGTCTAATGTCCTGTCTCCCATGTGAGCGATCCTGAAGGTCTTATCTGCCAGTTTCCCATAACCATTGGCGAATACATAGCCTTTCTCTGCTAATTTCTGCTTCAGATCACCACAATTGATATTTTTTGTATTTTTTATGCAGGAGACCGTATCTGAAGCGTATTTTTCTTCTGGTAGGATATCAAAGTTCTTCTTTGCCCATTTTCGTGTTAGATTACCCATCTCTCTATGCCTTTTAAATCTATTCTCTAGGCCCTCCTTGTTTAGGATTTTATCTAGTTGATATCTCAGCCCCTGCATTATTGATATAGCCCCAGTTGTCGGTGTCTGCCTCCTATCCCAATATTTCAGATAGGTTAAGAAATCAAAGTAATAACCTCGATTTCCTATAGATTTTGCCTTTTCTAATGCAGTCTCACTTACAGAACAGATAGATAACCCGGCGGGGAGTGCCATTGCCTTCTGAACACCGAAGAGGCATACATCGATCCCCAGTTTGTCTACCTCAACCTTTATCCCAGCCATTGAGCTTACAGTATCTACTAGGAAGCTGACATCATAATCTTTGATAACCTTTGCTATATCGTAGATTGGGGCAGTAACGCCGGTAGATGTTTCATTATGTACTAGGGTTATTGCGTCATAATCCCCAGTGGATAATTTTTCATCTATAATCTTGGGTGTTGGAGCTTCACCCCATTCTAACTGCAACAGATCAGCTTCCTTTCCATTGGCTTTGGTTATATAATGCCATCTCTCGCCGAAAGCACCATTGCCAACATTCAGGCATTTATCCTTGACACAATTTCTAACTGCTGCTTCCATCAAACCGGTTGAGGAAGACGGACAGAGAAAGATATTCTTCTCGGTAAACATCAATCTCTTTAAATTTTCTACACAATCCTCCAATAAAGTGCTAAATTCCTTACCCCTATGACCGATCATCGGCTTTGACATCTCCCTGAAGACATCGGGACTCACATCTACAGGTCCGGGAATGAAAAGTTTTTTTGCCATCTTTAGTATCATCTTTAATATATTAATTGCAAATATTTAAACAAGAAATTTTAAGATGAAAAAGAAGATCATGGTAACCCTGAATGAGGCTCAGTATGAAGATCTGAAGAAATCTACAGAGTTGGGAGACTCTGACTCCGAGAAGCTCAGAAATTCTTTTCTTATTTATAATTCCCTGAAGGATCTTTTAGAAATGATAAAAAAATTGAAGGAATAAAAATAAAGTTCATCCAAATAATCTACATGAAGAATCTAACCAAATAATGATGCTAAACCAGAAGCTGCTTCTTCCTCTGTCTTTACCTCTTCCTTCTTTTCCTTTTTCTTAATTTCTTCCTTCTCCTCTTTTGCCTCTGCCTCTACTGTTGGGGCTGCTGGTGCTGATGCCACCGGTGCTGCGGTCTTTATTGCCTCATCGATATTCACGCCCTCCAAGGAAGCAACCAGTGCCTTGATACGAGCGTTATCCACTTTCACACCTCTCGCTGTCATTACTTTCTTAAGATTAGCTTCGGTTACTTTTTTTCCTGCAGAGTGTAACAGCATTGCTCCGTACACATATTCCATATTTGTCACCTGAGAATTTGAATTATCTTACTATTTATAATTTAATGCTTAAAAATTGGAATCAGATCAAAGAACTTTGTTAATTTGTCCTGCGCTGGGGTTGGTTTGTAATCATCCTCGGAGAACAACTCCTCAAGAGGGCATCACTCCTCTAGGGACAGAGTCCTCATACAAAGGCCGCTACAGCGCAGTGTTGCCTCATCCTTGCATCGTTAATCATCAGTCATAACGATCTTCGCAAAGAGGCATTATCAACATAGATTGAATTTTTATAAATCGCTTTTATATCTCTCTCAATGTCTGAACCACTACAGAATTTGAGAATACCGAAACACTTGCTCTGAGGTTGTGTCCTTCATCGTCCTTGCCAAGGAGGATGGTATGCTTATAGACCGGCTTCTCAGTCTCTTCCTTTTCCTTAGTAAAGGATGCAATCCTGGCCTTGTCCAACGCGTCCATAATTATCGGGCCTCGAGCCATAATGGCTTCAAAAATCCTGGCCGTGAATCTGTTCTCTCCAATAATCTCATATGCCTTATTATGTATACCAATTATCTTCGGCTTGGGATCTTTCCTTTTTGTCATTTTTCCACCTCTAGAATGTTATTTAGGATAGAAAAGATAAAAAGGATTCATAGGGTTATTCTAATCCATAATAAACCCGAATCCATTCTGGAGATAAGATGTCTCTAACGATAATCGATCCTATGCGAATATGTTCATCGTCACCAGAGATAAACACCCTCTTACCTTCAATCCATATCCCATTTTCCTTTGAACGAATTAGAAAGATACCCGAATTCATTTTGCATTCTGTAGTATTATCCGTAATATTCAGGGTCTGGATTGCATTACTGAAAGGCTGTAATGTACAGAGGTTTGTTTGCACATCCACCACAAAGGGATAGATCCACACATTCATACCCTCGGTGTTTAGGATCTGTGCTTGGATATAGCCCAGTACGCCCAATAGTTCTGTGTGCCCCATTATCCCCGAACTGCCTAACCTGCTATCTCGAACTATGATCAGATTCTTGCTATTTAAAACAATATCCCGAATCTCCATCAAATTTTCTGGACATTCCATTCCCTCCCTGAGGCAGAGAAAGGCATGACATGCTTTAAGAAGTTCCTCATCGGTCTCTCCCAGTATATGGGCAGAATTTTTATCTAGGTAAATCCCCACCGGTTTTCTTTCCATATGGATCTTGTAGCCTTCCCTATCTGGTGTGGAGACGGCAGATATCTCGAAATTACATGTGGTTGCTATCTTATCCTGAGTTTCAAATAGGAATACCCTCTTCTTGTTTTGAAATTCTGAAATTGGAATCTTGGAATAGACGTTAACACCCGCTACCGTTAACGTGTACGGATAGGTAGCCGGTTGTTTGGATTGTTTGTATAGATAGATTCCAGCCATTACCACAATTCCAAAAAGGATTATAACTATCACGACGGTCTTGTCTACTTTTCCATTTTCCACTCCAGTTTCCTTTTCCGTCATTTTCTGAGAATTCTTAGTAATTGGAACTATAAATTTAAAACAAATGGAATTTAAAACAAATGGACTCGAGGTTTCTTCAGCAGAAGGAGAACTCCATGAGAAAGCTTGAAAGGGCAAAGAAGAACGAAGAGGTGGACTTGGAGATACTCTCACTGTTAGATTTCATAAATTCCCTGCCCGATTTTTATACGACCTCGAGTTGCTCTGGCAGGATCTGCCTTCTCCACGATGTGGGATCGAAGAGGGATAACAATTGGCTGGGTAAGTGGCACAGACGGGTCGAATTTGATGAGGTTATTATGGCATTAGAGGAAATTCCAGATAATGGTTTGATCTGGTTTAAGTATGAACCTGCAATTCTGCATATAGTGGCAAGAGAACTGGACGGCGCTGCAGAGATTCTGAGGATAGCGAGGAATTCGGGATTCAAGAGGGCGGGAATCATGGCCTTGAAAGAAGGGAGGAACATGGTTGAGATCTGCAGTACCGAGAGGATAGACACACCACTGGTACGGGATGGAATCTTTTTGGTTGATAGAGAATATATCAGATACCTGATAGAATTGGCAAATAAACAGTTTGAGAAGGGCAGAAGAAGGTTAAAGAGATTAGAGAATGCTCTTTTGAATGAGCTATCCTAAGATCCTAAGAGCATTTTTTTCAGGGCATCGGGGTCACTGGTCCTGCACTCGAATTCACAATATTCATCACCATTTGCAATGCATTTTGTCTCTTTTACCACCCAATCCTCCCTTGAGGATCTATGCAGCGCACCCTCCAGGATACCTGCTATGAAGGTGCATAGTTTCATATTAATATTCTTGACCCCGGAGGAGTATACCGATTCCTCAATCTTAACCCCGATAACATCTGGCAGGAGTTCCTTTTCCATTATTCCAACCTTCAGATTCTGGAACAATGTGCTAAGATAATCCAGTGCATCAAATATATTTCCTATTCCCTTTAATTCAATCATCCTTTCTCCGACCAGCCTCCCGGACCACCTGGATAATACCACGTGGCCCTTAGAGAGGGATAGTATCATATAATTTAAAGCTTGATCTACCGATATATGGATATAGTCTCCTGCATCCTTCCTAATGTCCTTCCTCTCTTCTATCAACTCGTTGATAATGAAGTCCATTGACATCTTAAATTGCTCCTTACCTATCAACTCAAACCCTGGGTGCCCCATCTCATCTCGAAGGTAGAGCTCAAATTCGCAGTATGGGTCGCCCATACCCGCACATTTTGTTTCTATCCCCTCACAGAACTTTCCCGATACCGCTTCAATTATGCCGCAAAGGGCACCCATTTGAATGAAGCAGGCTGGATGGCTGAGTCTCTTTCCCGGTGGAAATATGGCGCTCTTCAATAGCATGTATCTGAGTCTTCCTTTGCGTTCATCGAAGTCTATGAACTCTAGAATGCCCCCTCCAACCCTTTTCCATCCATTAATCAGTATATTCTGAAGTATTCTGCTCTTGAGCATCTCGGTCTCGGATCCCTTTAGTATGGAGCTTAAACGCCTGAACACACCAGTTGGGAGACCCTCTACCCCGTAATAGCCCAGGAGCTTCCCCAGCCTGTAGAAATCGTATGCGAACTGGGGGTAGAGGCTGACCATTGACAGAAATCTCAACACTGGAAATGTGACATGAACCCTGTCTCCCAGTATCGGGCGGATAGGTCTCATCTTCTCGAATGCCATAACGGACATGGCCCGCATCGCATTGAAATTTGAGTAAAGGAACCTTCCACCCCTCCCCCGCTCGATTAAGTAGTCTACCCTCTTCAGGGTTCCGATCACATCCTTTAGCTCTAAGTTAAATCCGCATGCGGGACATTTCATATCTTCGTTCCGTATCTTAGCTCCACAGATTGGACATTCCATATTGCTTCAAAATTTTGGGATTATACCTCCAACCTTCCTCTTATATTCTATATATTCTTCTCCAAATCTCTGAATCAGCCTTTCTTCCTCCCACCTAAGAAGGTGGGGTAGGATAAGTATCCATATGAGAAATAATAATAGAAGGCTCAATACGCCACTTATCAGGAAGTTTCCCAGGATGATGCACAACTCTGACAGATAGAGCGGATGTCTTATGATGGAGTATATACCTTCCTTTATCAGCTTTCTCTCGTATTTAACCGGAAACACCTCGGGTATCCTCGCCGTCCTCAGAAAACCGAATGAGTATATTGAGTATAGAAGCATTGACACACCAACAATGGAGAGGATAAATCCCAGTGCCCTTAGCGCGAGAGGATTCTCGAATCGTTCTGCGAGGAAGAGGTCTATATTGCATAAAACCAGGAGTGCCGGGATAGCCCACAGAGCGAAGATAATGAGCATATATCTCTTATCATCCTCTTTCTTCAGGGAGCTTTCCCATTCCCTAAATACCGCGAAGATCAGGGTTCTGAGTATATCTAATGGTATAAATACTATGAGAACCAGAGCCGCCCAGCCCAGGACACCAAAGCTTAGATAGGTGCACACTATACATATAATTGTTACAAGTATGAGGATTATCTCAATCTTCTTCTCCATTTTAATCAAAAATCAATTACTGTGTAATATTTTAGGATGTAATCTTATATAACCATTATGGTGCAGGCGAAACAGATAAGACCCGGGGTTTGGGAGTTTAAGGATCCGAAGATAGATGTCCCCGTTAGGGTCTATGCCACCGAGAAGTTATTTAATGGAATGGAGGAGGGTGTCTTTAAACAGGCCGTAAATGTTGCTCAACTTCCGGGGATACAGAAAGCAAGCCTGGTGATGCCGGATGGTCATTATGGTTACGGATTCCCTATCGGTGGCGTTGCAGCATTTGATCTCGAAGAGGGTGTCATCAGCCCTGGTGGGGTAGGATATGATATCAACTGCGGCGTCAGGCTCCTGACGACCGATCTAATGGAAAAGGACGTGAGACCCAAATTAAAAAACCTGGTTGATAAATTGTTCACAAATGTCCCATCCGGCGTTGGCGTGGAGGGTAAATTGAGGATCACCGAGGCAGAATTGGATCGGGTGGCCTTAAAGGGCGCCAGATGGGCGGTTGAGCAAGGTCTCGGTTATGATGAGGACCTAGAGCACATGGAGGAGAATGGGTGCATCAAGGGTGCAGACCCTCAGAATGTGAGTAAAAAGGCAAAAAAGAGGGGAAGGCCGCAACTTGGTACTTTGGGTGCGGGAAATCACTTTCTTGAGGTACAGAAGGTCGATAAGATCTATGATAACAAGATTGCCAAGAACTTTGGAATCTTATCAGAAAATCAGATAGTTGTGATGATACATACGGGGAGTAGAGGATTCGGGCATCAGATTGCAGATGAGTACATAAAGGTAATGCTCTCTGCGGCCCACAAATATGGGATAAAACTCCCGGATAAAGAGCTGGCGTGTGCACCGCTAGATTCAAAAGAAGCAAGGAAGTATTTCTCCGCGATGTACTGTGGTGTGAATTATGCCTTCTGTAATAGAGAGATCATAACCTATTGGGTGAGAGAGAGCTTCAGGGAGGTATTCAAGGAGGATTGCGAGCTTAAATTGATCTATGATGTCTGCCACAACATTGCAAAATTTGAAGAACACAGGATTGATGATAAGAAAAGAGAGTTATGCGTTCATAGAAAGGGGGCAACGAGGGCGTTTCCAGCCGGAAGGAGGGAGATCCCCCGGGCCTATAGGGGTGTCGGCCAACCCGTCATAATCCCGGGTGATATGGGGACCGCAAGCTATGTCCTGATTGGAACGGAGAAGGCGATGGAGGAAACCTGGGGGAGCACGTGTCACGGTGCCGGCAGGATAATCTCTAGGCATGGTGCAATCAGGAGGTTCAGAGGGACGGATATACAGAGAAAATTGGAGGGAAAGGGACAGGTTGTGAGGGCAACGCATCCGAAGATACTTGCGGAGGAGGCCTCTGAAGCCTACAAGGATATAGATGAAGTAATTAGAAGCGTTGAAATGAGTAGTATTTCTAAAGCGGTTGCAAGGGTTGTTCCCCTGGGGGTGGCGAAGGGTTAGATCCTTTTTAATCGATCAAATCTCAAGAGTTCCTTTACCCTCTAATATCACTACCTTTATAGTGTATGTCTCCTTTTCTACTAATCTCTTGAATTCTAGTGCATCTTTTTTAGAACCTACTATTTTACCATAATGCATGGGAACAGCTATCCTGGGATTGATCATCTTTGCCGCTTCTACGGCTTCTTTAACATCCATGGTGTAAGTTCCACCAATGGGCAATAAAGCCACAGTAATCTCCTCTAACTCCTCCATTTCGGGAATGATGTCCGTGTCGCCAGCATGATATACCTTCTTCCCATCTGATTCTAGAATAAATCCCAACCCAGCTCCCTTTGGATGAAATGGTTTCCCTATATTATAGGCGGGAATTGCCCCGACTTTAATTCCATCAAAATCAACCTCATCCCCTGGATTCACGACCTTTACATTACCAGAAATTCTCTTGGCCGCCCCTTCAGTGGTCAGTATTAGGGTTTTGTCTCTTTTTATTTTTTCAATATTTTCGGTATCACAGTGATCATAATGATCATGAGAGACAAGAATTAAATCCGCATTCTTAGCATCTTTTGGAATGATGTAAGGATCTAAGTAGATAACCTTGCCTGCGGTTTCGATCTCGAATGACGCATGCCCCAGCCATCTAATCTTCATTTTGATGTACTTCCGAATTACTTCTAAATTTAGTATTTATCTTATATAATTATCTCTTATATAATTTAATAAATTTAATATTATTTCTTTATTTTTATTAACCTTCTAATTTTTCCTTATCAACGATTCTCCAGATTCCTTTAGC
>QMZG01000053.1 GCA_003663045.1 Candidatus Altarchaeales archaeon | reverse complement strand
ACTACAACAATACCGGGAACTACAACTACATTACCACTTACTACGACAACTACAACTATAAGCACAACCACAACGATAATCTGGCCGTGTGATCTCCCCGGGGATTATCCAACTTGTGGAGAGGTAACTCTTGAGGAAGTAGTAGACTTTATAAACCTGTGGGTACAGGATCAGGCAGAATTGGGAGATGTGGTAAACCTGATTAATGCCTGGGCAGGGGGTCCAGTCTGTGAACTTCCGGGAGATTATCCGCCATGTGGAGAGATAACTCTTGAGGAAGTAGTGGACTTTATAAACCTCTGGTCTCTGGGTCAGGCAGATTTAGGGGATGTTGTAAATCTTATAAATGCATGGGCCGGGAGTTGATATGGATGGGATTCAATAAGGGGTATTGAAAATACCCCATACTTTCGCCAGCCTTTCTTAAAGGCTGTGATCAACCTGTCTGCAGGTTGAATTGGTGTAGAAAGATTAATCATAAAAAAATTCTTCCCATAACCTGCTCATCCTGTCCAGTGCAAATGAGAATTTTCTAGAGATATGGATCTCATGCTCTCCCCTGTTTTTGTTATAGATCTTTTCAATCATCCCTGCTCTTCGGAGTCTCTTTAGCATATTATGATACTTACTCTGTGTCAGACCCGATCTATGGCAGTATTTTTCCCAGTCACTTACCTTGTATGGAGAATCTGACATGCCCCATTCCTTTACATGATAGAGGAATTCCCTTGCTGAGTCTACCATCTGCGGCTCCTTCCAGAATATGCTCTCCAATAGCAATTCAAGATTTCCGGGGGGATCTTCCGGGTTAAGACTAATCTTTATTAGTGATCTGGAATTTTTCATCTTGTTATTTTGTATGTTATTTTATATTATGTATTAATAATATAAATACAAATATGGATGTAAAGATAATATAAAAATATAAAGATTACTTCTTCATTTTTTTGCATTCTATTATTCTATATTATATGCAATAACAGATATAAAAATGAGGATAGATAGCGACAAATTCCAAACTATTATTTTATATCATATGAAATAATATCAGATATCTCTGAGATATCGGCATCTGTTCTCAACCCAAGATCTGAAAAATGCGTTCTTACCGCATTAAAGCCCCTTTTCTGAAGTGCTTCAATTATCTCATTCGTGGGCTTTGAGGGGGTTTTCATCTTTTTAGATACCTTGTGGATATTGTAATATGGTTTTGTTACCTCTTGCTCTAATCTAATTTTATCTATCAATTTCACTGCTTCCTTTGATTTTCCAAAATATTCTTGGCCAATCTCTCCCTTCAATTTTCTACAAAATTCTGAGTCTGCAAATTTTCCTATCCAGAGAGGGCCAGCAGTATGTAGGTCTGCTCCACATTGACAATCTGATTTCAATTTATCTAATGTTACAAATTCTCTCTCAAGACAGCTGAAACAGTGTTGAATGAATGCTATATTTCTGAGTGATTTGATGGCATGACTCCTACCACCAAGAACTTGGAGATATGTTCTGAAGTAGTGCCGAGTACAGTGGGAGAACAATGGTTTTATCCCTTTTTCATACCTCATTGCGGATCTTGTGATATAACCCATCAATATCCTCAAGCCCAGTTCGTTGTAGTAGTCCGTTCTCAATGAAAGGGCATCATACTTTCTTAAGCATGCTCTGGGATAGGTTCCGCATAAAGCAGCGGTATCTGTAGCTGTCACTGCCAGAATTCCCTTCTTATTTACAGACCTCAGTGCGGAGTCTATAAAGTGTACTGGGCTTCCAAACGGGTCTATGTCAATGAAATCGAATCTTTTTCCAGCCAAGAGGAGATTTCCCTCTAAATTTGTCACCTCCAAATCCAGAGAATTTAGTTCCTTATTCCTTTTTATTAGATCATAAGCCATTGGATTGATATCATTTGCTAAAACCTTTGCCGTAGTTTCATTTGCAATCCTGATCCCTCTGGCTCCCGAACCGGAGAGGAGATCACAAAATGTCTCTGGTTCTGTAATCTTGACAATAGCAACGGAGATGTCTCTGCTCAGTTCCATTTCTGGATTAAAAAACACCGGGCTTTTCTTTGTAAGTTCTCCCGTTTCAGGAACCAGAAGCCTTGTTTCCCCCTCGGTTATCTCCCTCAATTTTAGCTTCATGTTCAGGGTTTAATCGTTTATTGTCGTTTGACGTTGAATATATTATTAACCTCATTAGATTAATAGAATTATGACGAAAAAATGAGGATTATTGTAGCTATTACTGGGGCATCTGGTGTGGTTTTGGGTAGTAGGCTTGTTGAATTCCTTAAATCCAAAGAAAATAAAGGCAAATACGAACTGCATCTCATCACATCAAAATCTGCAAAGAAGATTGCAGAATATGAAGAAGTTAATTTGGATGAAAGTCGCAGTTTTGCTGATTACTGTTATGAGGAGGATGAACTCGATTCAAGTATTTCAAGTTCTTCATACAGGATTGATTCTATGGTAATAATCCCATGTTCCATGAAGACCATGGCTGCGATAGCCAACGGTTTTTGTGATAATCTCATTACCAGGGCGGCAGAGAATATCCTGAAATTGGGGAAAAAATTGGTTGTAGTTCCCAGGGATACCCCTCTAAGCCTTGCAGCAATTGAGAATATGAGAAAATTGAAATCTTGCGGGGTATTGATAGTTCCACCAAACATGGCATATTACTATAAGCCAAAAACGGTGGGTGATGTCACAAATTTTTTTGTAGGAAAGGTTTTGGATGTATTAAGAATTGAGCATAATCTCTACAATAAGTGGAAAGGTGGTGATTAATTAGAAATATAAAAATGAGTCTCAGAAATTTTTTGAATGAACTTGAAAAGGAGGGAAATCTGGTAAAAATTCAGAGAGAGGTGAATCCAAAGCTAGAAATTGCCAGAATTTTAAAGGAAAGTAGCAAGGTAGTCCTCTTTGAAAATGTCAGGGATTCAGATTACAGGATAGTGGGTAATGTCTGCAATTCCCGTGAAAATTTTGCAAGGGCTCTGGGTATAAAGAAGGAGGGATTACTGAGATATATTTCAGATGCTATCGAAAATTCAAAATTTCCACGGATAGTGGAAAAAGGCCATTGTCAGGATGTTGTTGAGAGTGACGTCGATCTATCAAGACTTCCGATCCTGACCCATAATAGCAAGGAGATGGGGCCCTATATTACGGCAGGTATTTTCATAGCTCAAGATGAGAAATACGGGATGAACATGAGTTTTCATAGGGCATCCCCAATTTCAAGGGATAGATTGGTTGCGAGGGTCTGTCAAAGAGATCTTTATAAATATCTCGAAAGGTCTAACGGAGAACTGGATATAGCGATCTCCATTGGAAATCACCCATCTGTTTTACTTTCAGCGGGAATCTCTTTGGGGATAGAGATAAATGAAATGGAAATTGCAAATTCCCTCTATCCATTAAATATCGTTAAATGCAAAACCAATGATCTTTATGTCCCAGCAGATTCAGAGATAGTACTTGAAGGGAGGATAACAAAAGAAAAGGTCGATGAGGGACCATTTGTGGATATTACCGGAACCTATGATATCGTGAGAAAAGAACCGGTGATAGAGGTAGATTGTATTACGCATAGAAAAAACCCAATCTATCAGGCTCTAATTCCATCCTTCAGTGAACACAAACTCCTGATGGGAATGCCCAAGGAGCCAGTAATATACAAAGAGGTAAATAAGGTGTGTAATTGCAAGGACGTTATTCTAACACGAGGGGGTTGCTCTTGGCTCCATGCTATTGTAAAGATAGAAAAAAAGAAAAGTGAGGATGGAAAAAATGTAATAGATGCCGCATTTAGAGGACACAAAAGTTTAAAGCATCTGGTTGTGGTGGATGATGATATAAATATCCACAACCCAGAGGAGGTGGAGTGGGCAATAGCAACGAGATTCCAGGCAGATAGGGATATGGTGATAAAAAAGGGGAAAGGAAGTTCTCTGGATCCAAGTGCTGATGAGGACAGAACCACCTCTAAACTTGGCTTGGATGCTACTATTCCTTTTAATAAACCGAGAGAAAAATTCGAGAGGGTGAGACTGGGGGATGAGGGTGATGAGGAATGATAAACAATACTGATTTTACAGAGAATGTATTGGGGGCATTCGGAAATATAATTAAAGAAATAGAGAGGGGTTCATCAGAACATGACATCAGATACAGATTTGTAAAGTATTTTGTTGAGGAGGTTCTGGGTTACGAGCCAAAATATATCAAATGGGAAAAGAAGAGGGCTGATTTAACAATAGTTGATGAAAATGATTTTGCAGTAATCAAGATAGAAACGAAAATACCGACAGAGGATATTAATAAAGAAGAATACGAAGAGCAGGCTTTTAGGTATGCGGAGGAAACTACAAAGTATATTGGTCTTACAAATTTCCTGAAATTTAAGCTGTGGGAAATCGGGAAAGTTGAGAGGGAATTAAAGATAAATCTGGATTTCTCAAAAATTTTAGAAAGGGGAATACCTTTAGAGAAATTATCTTCTGAAGAGAAAACCCAGATTTTATTCTTTAACAATCTAACTAAAGATGTTTTGTTCGATCCAGATAAATATGAAAAGTTTGATGAAACTTACGCCAGGATAGATATCACAAAAGAAAAGGGGTTCAAAAAACTTTTGGATAGATTAAACTTCATCGTCAATAATCTCCTTTTGGGATATACTCTCAAAGTATTTGGAGAATACAAAGAAGGCTATAATAAATACCAAGCAGAGTTAAACAAAATTGAGAGAGAATTAAACAATAAAGCAAATGATAGAGAACTTAAACAGAATATCGTAAAATATAGACAAAAAATAGAAAACGAATACAGGAAGTATCTTCCATTCTCTGGCTTTGAACTCTGGAAATACTATTCTGGAAAAGAAGATACCTCAGATGATGAGGTTAAAGAGATTTTCTGCAAAGAGACAATCTATGTTTTACTTAATAAATTACTCTTTATCAGAATCTGCGAGGATAAAGGTTTACTGCCAAAGAATATCTCCAATGGTGGCATAGAGTTACTGAGAGAACGCATATATGAAGAGAACATAAAATATAAAGAGGTTATAGAGATTGCATTTAGATCTGCCTCTGGATTAAATTCCCATCTATACGAAACTGGAATTCTGGACTGGTTTAGAATGGGGGATGGCGAGTTAAATCAGATTCTGAATAAGGTCTTATGGATTCTAAACCAGTTTGATTTTACTCATGTTGATAGGGATATACTAGGGAATCTATATGAAAAATATCTACCGAGCGTGGAAAGAAAAAAACTGGGGGAGTTCTACACACCGGTTGAGGTAATTGATTATATTTTAACTTCTGTCGGCTACACCTACAGCTATGACATAGAAACTAAAGACCTGCTTGATCCTGCCTGCGGCTCTGGTGGTTTCCTGGTTAGAGCAACGAGAAGGTTAATTAGCAGGTTCCTCATGAAATTCGGTAAGGCAGATAAAAGAGAGCTAAGAAATCCCAAGAACTGGAAGGAAATTGTTGGAAGATTAACCCCAGATGAGGCAAGAATAATTCTCGAATCAATTAAGGAGCATATTTATGGTTTAGATATCAATCCCTTTGCCTGTCATATCGCAGAGATGAACATGCTCTTTCAGATTATTGATCTGTATCAGAAGGTAAGAGAAAAGCACAAAGACTACAAGCTTGAACGATTCAAGATTTACAGAACAGATTCATTGGAATTGCCAAGACAGAAGGTAATCTGGGACTACAGTCATCGGGCATTCTTAGAAGAGCAGGAAGAAATCGATGAAATCAAGAATAAGAAATTTGATTTTGTGGTGGGGAATCCGCCATGGGGCGGTATCCTAAAAAGAGAAAAAGGAACATTACTTGATCATAGATTAAAAGATACATATGTGTCTGCAGTCGGTAAATATGATATCTATGTGCTTTTTATTGAACGGGGAATAAAGTGGCTGAAAGAAAGTGGGAAGTTTGGATACATTGTCCAAAATAGATTCTTAAGAGCCGATTATGGTAGAAGATTAAGAGAATATATCCTGCAAACCTGTAAAGTAAAAAAGATTGTAGATTTTGGAGATACCCGAGTATTTGCTGATGCAACTAATTATCCTGCTATAATTATCTTTGAAAAAGTTCTAACCAGAGAAAATGAAGTCATATACATAGAGGTTAATAAAAAGGCAAATGAGCTTAGTTCAGAGGAGGTATTGGATTTTGTTAAATCTTATTCGCCAAGATCTAGGGGCTATCTATCAATAGTACGTATAAATCAACAAAAACTGAAAGACTTAAATGTTTGGACACCGGCACAAATTCATATAGATTCGATTTTAAGCAGAATTACAGGAATAAAAAGTCTTGGGGATATATCTGAAGAAATTATGGAAGGTGTTACATTTGGTGGAAAAGGCTCTGATAACATATTTTACATAGATAAAAAAACTGTAAATCAATTCAGGCTTGAAGATAAACTGTACAAAAAGGTACTGAAGGGTAGGGATATTAGAAGATGGAAACTAGATTGGAATGAGAGATTTCTTGTGTATCCTTATGACTCTTTAGGAAGAGAGGTTGACTTAAAAGAATATCATAATACACTTGAGTATCTAAAACAATTTAAAAGCAAACTTAGCAATAGGGTACTAGATGGTAAGGAGATTTCTAAATGGGGAAAAGTCTGGTACTCATTTTGGAGAGTAAGAAATCCACAGGTGTTTGAAAGTGTGAAGATACTGAGTCCTAGACTTTCAACGAGTAATAGTTTCGCTCTAGATGACACTGGTAGTTTCTACCTGACAGATTCCACTGTAGCGATTATCCCTAAAGATTTGGATATAAAGTATCTCTTGGGACTTTTAAACTCTAATTTACTGTTCTTTTTTGTAAAGAATACGAGCCCATTTGTTCAGGGAAGATACTACAGTTATACAAGAAGATATCTCGAAAAACTCCCAATCAAACTCCCGAAAACCTCAGAAGAAAAGAAGATAGCAGATCAAATTATCAAAAAAGTAGATGCGATTCTGGAATTAAATAAAGAATCAAGCATTGACATCGATGAAGTTCTAAAAGATCAAGAAACAGAAAAACTGTATAATCTTCCATCGGTTTCTTTTTCGATAAAAGATAATGCAAAATTTGAAGGAATCGAAATAAAGGCAAACAATATCTTCATTAACCAAGACGACTATATTCAGATAAAAGACAAAAAAGTTCTTAATTTTGTTTCCATCTACCTGAATTCTATTGCAGAAAAACTGAAAAGGGCCAAAGATGCTAAAGACTTGATCTACAAGATAGAGGTTCCAAAATCTGATGCTGTTCTGAAAGAAATAATACAGAAAGGCAGTGTTGATAAAGCAGAAGTAAATGAAAAAATCAAGAAATTGGAGGAAGAGATTAATGAATTGGTTTATGAGATATACGGGATCACAAAAGAAGAAAAGAATATTATCATGAGGTCATTGAAATGAATCTAACCAGAGAAGAACGACAGATGCTCAATGGTGAACAAGGAGAGGGAATTCAGAAGGCAATGGAAATCCTAGTTGCCCTTGGGGAAATTTATGGGGCCGAGAAAATGATTGAGATAAAGAGCGCTCAGGTAGCCGGAGTCAGTTATAAAAATCTCGGCGATGTGGGTCTGGAATTCTTGAAGGAATGGACGGAAAAGGGAGCCATGGTGAGGGTTCCCACGACACTAAATCCCGCCGGAATGGATCTAAGGGATTGGAAAAGATTGGGAATTCCCGATGGATTTGCAGAAAAACAGTTGATGGTTGTAAAAGCCTATGAGAGAATGGGGATAAAGCCAACGTGTACCTGTACACCCTATCTTGTGGGTAATCTTCCCGTGTTTGGTGATCACATAGCATGGAGCGAGTCATCTGCGGTTTGCTATGCAAATTCGGTTATAGGGGCAAGGACAAACAGGGAGGGTGGACCCTCGGCTCTTGCCGCCGCAATAACCGGTAGAACACCACTACATGGATATCATCTGGAAGAAAATAGAAGGGGGGAATTTCTTATTGAAGTAAAATGTAAACTCGACAAAATTTCGGACTTT
>QMZG01000052.1 GCA_003663045.1 Candidatus Altarchaeales archaeon | reverse complement strand
TTTTAAAAAAATTCGAATTATATATTATAATAAGAAAACCTAATACTTTAAATAATTTCTAAATCAATTAATATTTAAATTCATATTTAAGTATAAATAATAATTAATAAAATTAATAAACAATAACGGTAGATTAACTCAAGCAGATTATTCGCTGGAATAATCTGTTAAATAACCTGTTGAGGTTAGAATGGGAGTACAAGTAACTAAATCGAATTTGGGAAACACTGCTCTAAAATTCATTAGAGATGTACTGAGAGAGAACCTGACTGATCCGTCTTCCAGAGGAGACAATTCTTCTTGGATATTTATGACTAACGCTACAAAGAAAGACATCGACAGTGCTGGTTATCCATTCGTAGTTATAGATTTAATTGACAAGAGAATGAAGCAGTTAGACATTGCAGGTAATTCTTACTTAAACGAATTCTTAACATTCGAAATAAGACTGTGGGCAGATAAAATTGCCGATAGAAACACAGTCTCTGACGAGATAATGACTATTTTACAGGATAACTCTAAAGGAGACGGAACATACACATTCAAGCAGAACTACTTAAAGTTTAAATCATACTCGGAAGTATCTGAAGACTTTTATCAGGGAACCAAGCCAGAAATTATCAGAGCAAAAAGAATAACCGTAACCTTCAAATATTATGGGATATAATTAAATAAAATGCCAATACACATATACACAACATTGAGCGGATACGACGCTACAAGTGATTACTTAAAAAAATTGTATCCATCAATAGTAAAAGGAGGAGAAGCACTAATACATGAATATGGATTGGCGTTGAGAAGGGCGATCAGACGAAACATTCCTCCACATCTTAAAGATAAATTAAGAGATCAAGTATTCGTAACGAGAAAAGCACCAGATAAAATAGAAGTAAGCGTTGAATACATGAGACCAGCAGGAGTAGGAAGTATTAAGCAGGGATACGAATCTCCTAAAAGCGGAGCACCTTTTACATGGCCTGAACATCCAATGGCTTTAACTTGGGAGAGAGGTTCAATAGAGGAGAGAAAACCGAGACAAGGTAAAGCGATGCATTGGATTTCTGAAGGAAGACACTTTTATGTAAAGAAGAGTCTTGGTAGAGTTAAAGGTTATCACTATGTAAAGAAAGGATTTGAAGAGGCAAAGAGCGAATTACCACATCTAATGGACTACGCAATGGAAAGAGCACTGAAACTAAGCAGATTACCGTAATTTAAATCGCACAAATATTATAAATTTAAATAAGTGATTAAAATGGTTAAAAGATACAGGGTTAAAAATCTGGTAGGTGATGTCAGAAGAGTGTTAAACGAAAAGAACGAATATGTATTGCTGAAGAAAGGAGAAAGCACAATTACTACAAAACCAGACGAATACATAAACAACCTTGCGTTTAAGGTTACAGAAATAGACGAATCAGAAAAGAAGATTAAACCAGAAAAAGAAAACATTAAAAAACAGAATAAATCTAAGACAAAGAAGGTGATATAAAAATGGCTTTAAAGGCTGGAGCATGGGGTGAAGAGTGTTTGATTACCATTACAGAAGTAGACGGAACAGATTATAATTATGAGGCTCTGTTAGAAACGGCAGACATTGATCTGGGAGACAGAGACATTGAAGGAATAGCAACTCTCGGTGGAGGAAGAGTAGTTAAATTTACTCCAGAAGCAGACACGACAATTACATTGGAGGGATATGCAATTGAAGCCGCAACTCCAGACGATCAAGCATCTGGAACGGGTAGAGGATTCTTCGGTCATTTCTGGGATGCTCCATCGAACGATCCACAGCAAATCTCTGCAACCAGAACGAGAAACAAACACAGAATAGTAATATTGTGGACAGACGATACTTCAATGACGAGTGCGGCAGGAGCTTTATCATCTACTTCAAAGCAGGGATTAAGATTTATAGCGGCAGACGGATACATTACAAGCCTCAAACCATCGTTTACAGATGGAATACTGAAGTTTACGATGACTATGAAAGTGCCTCCATACGATCAGAACGGAAATGCAAACATCAGAGTTGAATCTACAGAAACCTCAAACACCCTCGGTGCATTAAACTCATATACGAGTGGAACTAAATGGTAAGAGATTGAAAAGCATATTTATAGGATTATTGGTGTCGAAGAGACACGAAAAGTTTATGGAAGAGTATTTAGAGATGTGTAAGAACTTTACTTACCCATCTCTTTCTTTAAATATTATTGAGAATACTCCACACGACAGAAAATACTTCCAGAAACTGAAAAAACTCTGCAGTAAATACGATTTCATCGACAACTTAATCAGATACGAGTGGAAACCGAAAGAGAAACTGTGCTTCGAAATGATTGCAGACTGCAAAAACATTCTGAGGGAAAAATTCCTTGACGGGAACTACGACTTATACTTCAGTTTAGATGCTGATACAACAATTCCTCCCAATTCAATCGAATACTTGGTTGAAGACAATAAAGACAATGTGGGATTTCCAACGCCAATAACAAATTTCGAACCCTGCGTATTAAAGCAGGGAGGAGGAGTTAAGAAAAACATAATAATAAGAGACATAAACGGCTCAACCAAACTCAGAGACAACGGAGAACCTTTAACGAAATCTATCTGGACATTGGATTTGTATTCCTGGTACGAATTAATAGCAATGACGAAAGACGACAATTCCTATCTCCAGAGAGTATACGCCGTATGCAATGGCTGTCTGATGTCAAAAAGAAAGGTAATAAAGAAAGTTAAGTGGGAAGTTCCAAGAAACTTCGCAATTGGAGAAGACATCATCTGGTATGAAAATGTAAATCAGAAAGGATTTGAATTCTGGGTTGATATGAGAACAATCCCAATTCACAGACCAGTCGGCTGGGAAATGATTCCGACATGGATAAAATCTCAGAATCAAAAAATCTACACAATATTCGGCAATCTACCAGACGAAATATTCGAAATGAATCCATCAGAATTAAAGGAATTGATAAAGTCGAGTATAAGAGCCTGATTTAGACTCTTATACTCTTCTCTGCCCAGCCATTATAATATTAAATAAATAAATATAAAAAACAAAAAAATGAAAAATACGGGAGTATTAATACCTGTTTTAGACGAGAGAATTGAACTCGCAAAGAGAAGTATTATCTCTGCTGTTCTAAACGACTTCGGAGAAATTATTATAATCGGTTCTAACAAAATTAAACTTCTCCAAGAACTACACGAAAACATTATATTCGTTAAGAATACTGGAAGAACTGCGGAAAGATACAATGCTGGGCTAAATAAATTAACCTGCGAATACACTATGTTCTTAAATGACGATGACTTTTACTTAAAAATACCGGATGTTTATCACTCCAATGCTAATTTCATATATTCAGATTTTTACATTCTCAGAGGAGGAGAGATAACGAGATTTATAGGTAGACCAAAGATATTAAGAGAAGGTAATTACATCGGTTACTTAACGGTAAGAATACGAACAGACATTCTCAGAGACAACAAATTCGATGAAGAATTAAATTATATGGAAGATTACGAACTGTGGTTAAGATTACAGAGAAAAGGACTTGACTTTAAGTATTATCCTTTAGCATTTGCAGTTAATGACCAAGACTCTTCTCCAAATAGAAAGAGCAATAATATAGATTACGATCAAACCTTAGAAACTATACAGAAAAGATACAACAACATAAATACTCCAGATTACTGGAACAGAAAGTGGGATTACGATAGATTAAGATACAGAAAACATTACGATTTATTTGACGACATTGTTAAGTTAATTCCAGAGAATTCTAAAATTGTTGATTTGGGATGTGGAACGGGAACACTTCTAAATAAGATTAAAAGCGAGGTAAAGAATGTGGATGCGACTGGAGTTGACTTCTCTTACATAGCCTTAAATATGTTAAGAGATGATATTCACAAAATTAAATGCGTATTACCAGAGACAAAATTTAAAAATAAGTCATTCGATATTGCCATAGCAACAGAGTTATTAGAACATTTAGATGATGATGAGAAAATGATTGAGGAAATGAAGAGAATTGCTAAGAAAGTAATTGTAACAGTTCCAAATAACTTTCTGCCTCCAGAGGTAGAACCAGAACACTTAAGAACATACACGAAAGAATCATTAAATAAAATATTAAAAGGAGAAGTAATAGAAAAAGGAAATTATTTATTAGGTGTCTGGAATGACAAAGAATAGATACGATATAGGAGATCCAAAAGCAAGAAGACAATTAATGCAACAATTAGAGAAGATTAAAACAAGATTGACAATAGCGAGAGTTCCAGAAAAATTAAAAGAAGAATTCATTAAAGAAGCAAAAGAAAAGTATTCCGAAGATTACGGTGTATTACTTCACAGACTGTGGGATAATTCACACGAATACGATAAAATAAAAAAACTCTTATTAAACTCCAGCCTAAAAATTAAAATTGAAAAAGATAAGATTATCATCCAGAAAGTCTAAAATAGAATTGGAACTAAACTCAGATTTAGCAAAGTCTTTTAAAGAGTTTGCTAAAGAATTTGACAACAACTTAAGTATAGCATTTAAAATACTGTGGGACAATTACTGGGAATATCAGGTAATGAAATATGGTTTAATTGATTTAGGTTCGTTAAATACAAGACTAAGTGTTTTAGAGGAGCAATTAAAAACAAAAACAAATAAAACAGAAAAACCAATCAAAACACTCGGTGGAAGAACAGTAAACAAAATTAATATTAATAAAAAGAATGAAGAGGTGATAGAATGAGAGCAGAAGAGTTAATGAAAAGACATCTTGGAAGACCAAGTAAACTCGAATTAAAAAACGAGGATGGAACAACAGATATTTTAGAAATAAAACCTTTACCCTGGGAGTTATTTCCAGAGTTTTGGAGTGTATTCGGTGATTTATTCGAGGTTACTGAGGCTGGAGCCGAAATGAAAAACCTATCCAGACTGTTAGATAAAGATGCAATCAAGACAATCAGTTTTCTTTTATTGGAAACTTTAAAGAGAAGTTATCCAGATGTTGACGAAGAACTCCTGAAGAAATTTATTACTGCAAACTACTTCGACTTAACCGCAAAATTAATGGAAGTTAACCTACCAGTCTCTGCAACAGACGACACGAGAATTAAAAAGAAACTGAGAGAATTAAAAGAAAAAAGCAGAAGAAGAAAGACATGATAAATGGATTTAAGAGAATTTATAGGACAGAGAAGAAGAGTAGAAATAAGCGAGAACATTGTAGCCGAAATACATCACAGTTTAATGAGACAGTACGGATGGATTCCATTCGAGGAGTTCAAGAAAATACCAATCCCAACAGTCTTTAATTTATTAAACGAAATAAAAAAAGAATATAAAGAGATAGAAAAATTAAATAGAAAAAGAAGACTGAAAAATGTATGAAAAAACGGTAAGAATTATTTTAGAAGCAATAGACAAAGTTTCTAAACCATTAGAGAACGTTAGAAGGCAATTTAATAAGACTCAAAAAGATATGCAGAGACAGGCAAAGGAATTTGCTCCTTTAGCAGACAAAACAGTTTACATAACAAAGAGGATGATCGATCAGGGTAGAAAGCAGATTGCCGTAACTGAGAGATACGAATATGCGGCTCGTAAAGCACAGGAAACACTCGAACACAACAGACTTGCGGCTGGTAAATTAACGAGAACAATTCAGGAAACTACTCGTGCACACGAAGGATTTAAGATGCATCTACTCTCTGTAATGTTCTTCGGTATGTCATTACAAAGAATGTTTGGAGGCTACATCGATCAAGTATTAAAAACTACCGGAGTATTAGACTTTTTATCTGCAACAATAAATCTTATGTTATTACCAGTTCTAATTCCTTTATTAGACATAATCTACGACATTATGAGCTGGTTTATGAATTTAGACGAGAACACGAGAAAGTGGATAGGCTCGGCAATGATTGCGACTGCTGTAATTGGAACTCTATTTATGACAATCGGTATGCTCGGTTTAGGATTGCAGGGTTTAAGCAGATTCTTCCAAGAGGCTATTCCATTAGACTTCATTGACAATATTTCTATTGCTGGATTCAGCGTTGGTGAACTCGGCAGTAACATAGAAGAATTACTCGGTAGTTGGGGAATTATTATAGCAGGAGTGAGTGCATTCTTAGCCTTAACGCTCGGAATCAAAAAAACTTCTGATGCGGCAGAAGGGAACATCAATATATTTGAAATATTTAAAGAGACTGCAGTTAATGTCTGGAATGCTATCATCGATGTAGTCGGAGGAATTATTAGATGGATTGCGAGTGGATTTAGAGGAGAATTGATACCGAGTGTATCTGCTGGTACAGATGCTTTAGAAGAATTCGGTGTAGCTCCGATCAATCCAATAAAGATTTTTCTGGATATTCTCGACTTTGCAGTTAAACAGATAGAAAAAGCAGTAAAGAAGATCGTAAACATTATAGGTGAAAATCTCTTTGGCGAAAAGAGATGGAAAAAGATTAAAGAAGCAAAGAAATCTGGTCCAGTCGGAGTAATTGTAACATTCTTTGCAGAAGTTAAAAATCTATTCATACAGAAATGTAAAGAAACGGCAAATGTAATCGGAGAAATAATCTTTGGTAGAGAAGAGTGGAACAGATTAAGAATGTCCAGGGAGAGCGGAGTACTTGGAGTTATTGCCACTTTTATGGACATTATCAAGAACAAAGTAATCGAATTCTCTAAAAAAGTATTAAATGCAATTGGCGAAACGATATTCGGAAGAGAAAAATGGAATGAGATTAAAGAAGCGAAACAACATGGTATAATTGCAGTAATTGCTGCATTAATCGATGCTATTTGTGAGAAACTACTGGGACCGTGGTGGACTAATAAATTAAAACCAACCATCGGTTCATTATACGAAAGAATAAGAGACTTCATAGGAGGTAGAATAGACGAAGACTTTAAAAATTATTTATTATATAAATTATCATCTGCCATTGAATATATGAGTAACTTAATACCTACAGCACAGGATTTAGGTGAAGGTATTGTTAATTCTATTAATAATGGAATAAGAAATATCAGTGTAGTCCCAATTACATTACCTCATGTAGAGATTCCATTTTCAGAAGGAACTCCAGAGAATTTGAAGAAGTGGGGAATGTTTGTTGTAAGTAAATTCTCGGAAGGGATCCAGAGTGTACCTCAGCCTCGATTTAAACTCGGAAATGTAGAACTACCTTTTGCTACATATTTAGACTGGGCTAATGCAATACGAAGCAATTTACAGGGAGCTATAAATGCAATAGGACCAGTAACAATACCAACCACTGCGGAGACTCCAAGAATAACTATACCTTCAGGAGAGAGGAGAAGAAGAGAGGAAGAGGAGTACTTTCACAGAGAACCAGGACCTACAGAATATCCGTATGAATCAGGTCCTCCGCCTGAAGAACCCGAAAGAAGAAGACCAACAAGAGAAGAAGAATTAAGAGAACAATACCCCGGAGCTCCGTGGATAGCACATCCCAAACCATATCAGAGAGGAGGAATAGTTCCAAGAACAATGCCAATACTTGCTCACGCTGGAGAAACAGTACTACCAGCGGGAGTATCACCAGTAGTTTACTTCTCTCCAGTAATAAACATAAACGCTACACTCGGATCAGATGTAGATGTTCGCAACTTAGGAAACACATTAAGCGAGATGTGGAGTATTGATTTAAAAAGACGGCTAATGAGATAACCGTAATGACAATGTAGAAATAACAAAATGACAACAATTACATTAAGCGATGAAGACATGGATGCTGATTGGAAAGTACATCCCGGATATGATACCACAATCACAATCCATACACAGAAAATAGAATATGCAATGGGTAAATCAATAACATTCATTCCAAGACCAAGGAGTCCTACATCCACAGACGATCCTCTAACAACATCAATAGACTTGAATGTAGTTGAAGAAGTATTCACAATAACTGGAATGATTACCTCAGACAGTTCTGCATCCAATTACTATGCAGGTGGTAAATCAAGTTCAGTCATTGAGGCAAGAAACGATTTAATTGCATTAGCAAAGAAAAACAAAGTCAAGAAACTGACATGGGGATCAGAATCCTATAATGTTGCTATCACAAAAATGACAATAAGTGAAGTAGCAACAGATGAATCAACTCCTTCATTTTACAATGTTATAATTGCTTTAAGAATTGCTAATAATCAATAACCGCAATGACACTTTAATATCCGATTAACATTACACTTCCCCGTTCGGATTAACGCACTAATGACATAATAATGAAAAGATAAGTTAATGACACTTCAGGATAAATTAATTAAATTCAGTATCAATTTCAATTTACCCTATACCTTAAAGTAT
>QMZG01000051.1 GCA_003663045.1 Candidatus Altarchaeales archaeon | reverse complement strand
GCTGGCAATGCTTCCTATTTTGTTCCACTCAGCCTTTAATAAAGGCTGGCGAAACGGCGGGTTACTTCGTAACCCACCTCACTCACACCACGATGCTGGCAATGCTTCCTATTTTGTTCCACTTGTCTGCGACTTCTCTCGCTATTGCTCCTTTAATTTCTGTTCCCTTAGGGAGCCCCTCATCGGAAACGATCACAGCAGCATTATCCTCAAACCCTATCTTTGATCCATCATATCTCGTGTATGGCTTTTTTTGTCTTACGATAACCCCTAACATTATCTGGTTTCTTACCTCTGGTTTTCCCTTTTTTACAGATACTACTACCAAGTCGCCAATTCCCGCTGCTGGAAGCCTCCTTCTAACTCCCCTATAACCACGAACCGATATTATTTCCAACTCCTTTGCCCCCGTATTGTCAGCACAGACAATGCTCGCCCCAACGGGTAGTGATCTACTTACTTTGGCGGTCATTGCTTTGCCCAGGGGCAGATTTTTCATAGCACCTAAAGGTTTTGCCATTTTTATTTATCAATTACTAACCTAACTTAATTTTTCAATAACTACAAAGCTAACTGTCTTGCTTAACTTTCGACATTCCATGATGCGAACCTTATCACCCATCTTGGCATTTATACAAGGGGGATTATGAGCTGGAATTCTTGATTTTACGGGTCTGTATCTTTCGTATTTCTTTAACTTTACGTAGCGACTTCTCTGAACAATCACTGTTTTATCCATCTTATCTGAAGCTACAACACCTTCCAAGACAATGCCTCTCGTAGCCAGGGTTCCATGTATGGGACAATTTTTATCATTACACTCCACCGTTCTTTTTTTCTCTCTCTTCTTAACCTTTGCCATTTTTATTTTCTTGTCAAACAAATCTTATCCTATATTTTTTCTTTATTCTTTCCTCCGGTCTTGAAACTAAGAGATTTCCATCAATCCTAACTACTTCTTTATTTGGAAGTTTAAGCTCCAGGGTAATGCAATTCTTGGGTAGTGTCTTCATACCATCTCTACTTTTAATCTTCAATGTATTCCTTGTCTCTTCTATTATCTCGCCACTACATCTGTAACCGGGGTGAGTGGTGTTCACTACCCTAACCCTTAAGCCGATCAATTCATGTCTTAAGATATTGTAAGGTGTGATCATTCCTCTTTCAAGGATTTTTAAAGAATAATTCATCTGAGTGTTCTTACAAGACATCAATCATGTCCTCAGAGAAGCCCATGCTGGTGAGAATGTCCTTTACCTTGCGGACATGATCGCCTTGTAACTCAATCTTATCATTTTTTGAGGTCCCACCACATGCTAATCTCCTCTTTAATTCCTTAGCAATCTTATGCACATCAACATCCTTGAATCCATCTACGAGGGTAACTACCTTACCATATCTCCTCTTGTCGCTGCGAACTCTTATCCTTTGACCTTCCCTCGTCATCTCGTCACATACGCATAATTCCTCAGGAAGTCCGCACCTTGGACAATTCATTTCCTTGTTTTTCTTTTTGTTCTTTTTGTTTTATATTTTTAATGGTCAATATTCTAGCAATTGTTCTTTTGATTTCTCTCGCCCTTCCAATATCCTCTGGAATTCCTCCAGATGCTAAAACCCCTTTAATCTTCATCAAATCTTCTCGTAACTGAAAAAGCCTATCATCAAGTTCCTCGATATCCATTTCCCAGATCTCATGATTGCGCAATATTGCCATATTGTGGGTATATAGATATTGTTGATATAATATGAATTATAATATGAATTGAATATTAAATCCTACTTTTTTATTTTATTCTTCTCAGACCTCTATTTAACTTTTATCTTGATTTTTTTCTGGTTTCTTCTCTTTGTCCTTCTCTACTTTTTTCTTGGATTTCTCTTTAGATTTTTTCTCTACTTTCTTGACTTTCTTTTTCTTTTCCTCATCAACCTTTTCCTCTTTCTTTTCTTTTACCTCAACTTCTTCTAATTTCTCCTCCACTTCTTTGGTCTCTTCCTCTTTTGACTTATCTTTTGACTTAACCTCTATCTGATCTGGAAACACTACATCTGGGGGGACAATCTTTACCGTTACCCCTATGACGCCAGCTTTAAGATAGGCCTGAGTAGAACCAACACTCACTAATTTTAAGGAATCTCCCGCCTTTTTCATATATCCCTGTAGGTATTTTTCCATTCTTGCCCTGCCGCCCTTTCCAATGATCTTCCCAGATAGGATTATCTCCACACCCCTGGCTCCGGCAGACATAACTGCCCTCAATGCCTTGTAGATAATACGTCTCCTGTTCATCCCCCTCTCCAATGCAAGAGAGATCCTTCTTGCTACTATATTTGGATCAAGGGTGGGATTTTCAACCCTTTGAACATCTATAGCAGGATTGTCTATTCCGTATTTATCCTTGAGGAATTTGGTCAATTTATTGATTCTTCCTCCTTTTTTACCGATAACTAGGGGAGGTTTTTCTACGTACAAAATAACTCTGGTAGCCAATGGTGTCTTCTGTATGTTAATCCCAGAGTAGCCTGCTCTCTCTAACTCACTCCTCAAAAAACTTTCTATTTCTGATCTGATAATCCCCTCTTGGATAAAATGCTTTTCCATCGCCATCTTTATTTTGTTGAATTCAATATTGTAAATAATCCCTTACGTATATATTCATATATATTGATGAGGTGTTTAAGTATCAGTGATGCACTAATGCTTTAATCAATGTGTCATTAGTCCCCATATCATGAAATGATTCAATGATTCTCCTGTCTCAGAACATCTTTGATGTTTTGAGGATCATCCAGGCGACTAGAATTCGCCAAAGCGAATTGTTGAGATGTTATTTCCTTATAAACTATGTCTCTTGTGCTATAACCTGAATGCTTACAAGTTGAGACCTCCATATCTGCCATCTACCTCTCGGCTTTCTCCTTCTTCGAGCAATACCTTTATTTGCCTGTATGTTAATGATCTTCAATCTCTCAGTATCCAAACCCTTGTAATCTGCATTTGTTTCCACACCCCTTAAAACATTCAGGATTTCTCCGGCTGCCTTTTGTGGATACTTAGCTATGTTGTCTTTTCCCAGACCTTTTCTATGTGAAATTCCAGTATTAAATCTTTTGAATGATATACTCTTTTCAAGCGCCACCACGGCTTCTAAGAGCTTTATTGCATCTCCTAGCCCCATACCTCTGATCTTATCACAGATAACCACTGCATGTTTGAATGAGATATTAATATCTCTCCCAATGGCCTTAGCAATCTTACTCTCATCTTCTGGTTTAAATGCGTATTTTAATTCCATCTTTAGGTCAAAATTCTATATTGGATTCAGACACTGAACCAACAAAAGCCAACAAAATGGTTAGTGTCACTGACAAAGTGATAATTGAAATTGAAGCGTCATTAGTAATCATAAGGATTTTAAAAATTAAAATTGGAAAGTAATTTTAATTACGTCATTGCCTTGTAATTATTATGAACAAGCATAAAAAGAGCATAAATAGTAGAAAAGGGTAAAATTTAATGAAATGAGTGGTTACAAGATACATATCCTGGTTTATTTGATATCTATTTTAGCATTGGTATTTTTATTGAAAAATTATAACCTACTTGAATTACCAATGGAGACCATGCTACTTGGTATACTAATAGGAATTCCATATTCCATTCTGCCAGATATCGACCTGCCCTCTTCAGTGATGCGAAAATTTCTTGGGAGGATCTCCATAGCCACGATATTGGTTTTGCTAATTGCTTATCTATTCCTGAAGAACATACTACTTATTTATATCTCCATATCCCTCGCTCTCTTTCTTTATTTTCTGTGGTTTTCCAGGCATCGGGGATTTTTTCATAGCATCACGGCAGCGATTCTTTTCTCTGCACCACTTTTCCTCATTGATACCCATATTGTAGGTTTTGCACTCTTTGGCTATTTAAGTCATCTAACTATAGATGGAAAACTTAGTTTATTCTAAAAAAGGGAGAGTGTTTGTATGCGGCTGACCTAAATGTCAGACACACCCGACTGAAAGTCTGTTGTGTTCCCAAAAAGAAAATTTCTTTGGGAAAAATCTTTCCAATTCACAAGGTGAATTTTTCCTATTTAAATTTATATACCTTATGAGGTAGAAAAAATGTCAAAGATAAACTTTGCGGGAATCGTTGACCATTCCACCATAGATTATCCAGAAAAATTATCTGCTGTGGTCTACCTGTGCGGTTGTCCGTATAGATGTCCTTGGTGCCAGAATGCAGAACTCGTGTTTAATGAGGGAAACTGTAAACCAATCGGAATTGATAGAATAATTGATCAATTGAATGAAAATTTCCTCATTCAGGCGGTCTGTGTTACTGGAGGAGAGCCATTGATGCAGAAGGAAACGATCGAATTATTGAGGGGAATTAAATCTGAAACGGATCTGCTGTTGAAGATAGATACGAATGGATACTTTCCAGAGAGATTGAAGGAGGTATTACCCCTCTTGGACTTTTTTACAACGGATGTGAAGGCCCCACTGAGTGAACGGTACGGGGAGGTCGTTGGCTTGCCAGATCGGTGGGAAAAGATAGTTGATAGGGTTGAGAGGACCTTGAATATATTGAAAAAATGGAACCATCAAAAAGAGGCGAGAACTACCATAGTCCCGGATATGATAGACAAAAAAGAGGAGATAATTGAGATAGCAAAGCTCGTCGATGATGTGGGATTTACCCTCTATACCCTACAACAATTCAGGGCCGAAAGGACCCTGGATCCAGAGTATGAAAAGATTCAGAGCCCTAGCCCGGAACTAATGCGAGAATTGGGCAGAGCGGCTAAAGAGCATCTGCCCAAAACAAAGGTACAGATAGTGACACAGCAGAACGGGTTTGAAGAGATTAGGTGTAAAGAAGGGGAAATATAATCCATCCCTTAGATAGCTCACGATATAGCCAAGGTCCTGAAATCGAAAATAGATGAAATATTCATCTTCGAGGATGATGATTAAAGCAAATGAAATTCCTCATCCCCTTTCAATTTCAGAAATTCCTTGATCTTAACTATCTTCTTGGGTTTTACCATGACCCTTGCACCTTCGTTGTTCATCTTTCTTGTGAGAACAGCCCCCTCTCTCTTGACAGAATTCCCAACATCTCCCACTTTTCTTTCATCCCTTACCAGAGCGATTATGGATGGAAATGAAACGGTTACTGAAAGTGAACCTTTTTTTAACATCTCCCTTGCTATCTTATCTCCATAGATTAATGTATTGAGCTTCATTGCACTATAGAGATTGCCCTTCAATGCTTCATCCCACATTATCTCAATCTCATTTTGAAATAATTTAATTTCATCGAGATCAATTCTCATCTTTTCTTTTGGAATCAGGATAACTGCATGGAGACTCTCCATTTCACCTCTTCTGAGAATTTCTCTTTTTTTATTATCACTAATCACAAAGCCTCCATAGAAACTTGCACATGTCCTGTCAAATTCCATACTCAAGTCAGTGCAGAGATCTATAAGTCTCTTCTTATCAACAACCTTATCATCAATGATTAGGAATTGCTCACTCATGTATTTATCTATCCTGAGTTCATTCACAGAACCGTGTTTTTTTGCCAGTGCTCCCGCTACTGCCATAATGGTTGCAGTAGAGATCGCCTCACTATCTCCTAAGCCAACCGATGAGGGAATCTCACTTTCAACTTCTATTTCTAAACCATAATCATAACCAAATAAATTCAGGGTATTTTCTGCTATATTCTTTATAATGGGGGTCACATTGACATTACCCATTATCCCATGCTCATCCTCTAAAATCCTCACACCAACCCTTGCATTTAGATCTATAGCAAAGGATGCTCCTTTGTCCAATACAGAATTCACAATCTTTCCGGTACCACTCGCAATTGCCTCTACCATCTTATTTTTTTAGTATTCAACCCTCTCTCTGGGCTATTCCCTTGACTGGTCTTTAGAAATCATCGCCAATCATTAATTATGAAGAAGAGCAAATATATAACGAGGGGCCTCCTCATTAATTACGCAAAAGACAGTAGTCGAACACGATGAAAATCCTCTATCGAGACCTGAAGCATGGGAGGGTAAAATTGAAGGTTGAGAACCTTGACGATCTCTGGTATCTGAGCAATGTTGTAAATGCCGGGGATCTGGTGAAAGCAAAAACTGAGAGGAGGATAAAGGGTAGGGAAGACATAGCGAGGGCTGGAAAGAGTGAAAGGAGGAGTATAACTATAGCCGTGAGGGTGGAAAAGGCAGATTTTCAATCTGAGAGAGATACGTATAGAATCACTGGAATTATAGAGCAATGTCCAGAAGACCTCATTTCCATCGGGAGTCATCATACCATCAATGTAGAAAAGGGTACCATTTTAACAATAATAAAGGATAGATGGTCAGGTTTTGATCTTCAGAGGCTGAAGGATGCTGAAAGATCTGCTCTGAGACCCAAGCTACTTATAGCAGTAATAGATGAAGGTGAAGTCAATCTGGGCCTAGTCAGGGAATCAAAGATAGAACATTATGATCTCTCAAAACTAATTGGTGGTAAGTATGAAATCAAAGGCAGGCGGGAAAGGAAGCTGGAATTCTATAAAGACACCGCAGAATTCATATCCAATATTCTAAAAAAGGTAAAGGTTTCTGCATTGATATTGGCAGGGGCGGGATTTGAAAAAGAGAATTTTCACAAATTCCTGAATGAAAAATATCCCGAGATTGCAGAGATCTCAGTCCTAGAGAATATTGGGTCACACGGCAGGACTGGGATAAATGAGGTGATGAAAAGAGCGAAGGTGGAGAAGATCGGTGAGGAGATCAACGCAGCGAGAGAGATTCGCATTATACACAGACTCCTGAAAGAAATTGGAAATGATTCTGGATTAGGTGTTTATGGTCTTGATGATGTGGAAAATGCAGCAGGCATGGGAGCGGTTGAAATTCTCTTGGTCTGTGATGATCTGTTTTTAAAAAATAGAGAGAGAATTGAGAGAATAATGCAAAATGTAAAATCCACTCGTGGGGACATACATATAGTAAATCATGAGGGGGAGGCTGGTAAACAGCTTTCATCCCTGGGCGGGATTGCGGGAATTCTCAGATTTAAGATTCATTAGATGCAATTTATTCCAATGTGGGATGTCTCCTCTTAAGGTCTTCCTCTTCCGCGTGCAACTGGATCATCAGCCTTGCGATAATCCCATCAAAGAATATCATCACCGTATCTTCAAATAACGTTCCCAGAGGAGTTAAGGAGGCATGCTTACCCTCAATCTGATTTTTAAGGGGGTCCCTTTCTATGTCTATCTTGGTCCTTCCCTGTACAGTAACTATGTAATCGGAAATTTTACCAAGACTTGACTTTGGATAGGAAGTAACGGTCAATATCTTAGAACCAACGCCTTTGGCGATTTTAGCTGCATTTACTACGGATGTTGTTTCTCCAGAACCAGATACCGCTATGAGAAGGTCCTTATTTGTCATGGCAGGGGTAACACTCTCACCAACCACATATGCAGTCAGACCCAATTGTACCAGGCGCATAGCAAATGCCCTAGCGGCTAGACCAGATCTTCCAGCACCTAATAGAAAGATTCTGTTAGCATTCTGAATTTCCTCTATCATAGTATCTATCTCAGATTCATCTAATTCTTCTATAATTTCCGAAACATGCTTTACTATCGCGAGCATGGCATTTTTAACTGGCATACTACCTCATACTATCTATTATTTCTTATTATTTTATTTGAGATATTTTATAATGGTATAATTTTATATAGTATAGTAAATTTATATAAAACATTAAAAAGAGACTAGAGGATAAAAAAGATAAAAATGAAGGTAAAGGAGATAATGCATGAAATAACTATGGTGGAATGTCCAATGACTATACTGGATGTAGCGAAACTTATGAGTGAGAAAAATATAGGATCGGTATTGACTAAGAAAAATGATTGTATTATGATGGTAACAGAGAGGGATATACTCAAGAAGGTAGTAGCTCTGGATAAGGACCCTAAAAAGACTAAGGTTTCTGACATCATGACTAAATGTGCCCATACCATAGATTCTAACAGCGATGTGTTTGAAGCGAGTGATATATTTAATAAATACCATATCAGGAGACTGCCAGTTGTGGAAGGGAAAAAGATAGTTGGTATAGTGACAGCAAGGGATGTGGCAAAGAGCCTGACCTATCTGAGTCTGAAAGAAGGGATTGTTAAAAGATATGTTAAACCGACATACAGGTAGAATAATAGCATTCCCCACAGCCTTTTAAGAAAAGGCTGGCGAAAACATGTGCCATCTTCGCTCCTTCAGTCGCTCGATGACACTTAAATTTTTGGTAGATTTTGTATTCCTCCTCTTCATTTTTCT
>QMZG01000050.1 GCA_003663045.1 Candidatus Altarchaeales archaeon | reverse complement strand
TAAAGAAAGAAGAGAGGTATTGGAAAGGAAGATTAAATAAAACTTCAGAAAGTTTTATCATCATGGCGGATTCAACTTCGTTGAATCCACTTAATTTTAGAATTATCTCCAAAGTTTGACAATAAATAAAGATTATTAAAGAATATTAAGGTATTAAGGATGCACACCAAGAGAATCGCTTCAGGATATGGAAAGGAAAAAAAGTGGATAACTACCCCTAATCCAGGTCCACATCCAAGAGATCAGAGTATACCTCTTTTAACGGTAGTTAGGGATGTATTGGGTTACGCTGATACTTCCAGAGAGGCAAAGAGGATAATACATAATGGTTTGATTTTAGTGGATAAAAGGGTTAGGAAGGATCCCAGATTTGGTGTAGGTTTAATGGATATTGTTGAATTGCCGAGGTTAAAGAAATATTTCAGGATAATGCCAAGTAAAAAAGGCCCCATACTCAAGGAGATAGATCAAAAGGAATCGAAAATTAAATTATGCAAGATCATTAATAAGAATATAATAAAGAAGGGAATTACTCAGTTAATCCTTCATGACGGAGGTAGCATACTTTCAGAAAAAGGAGATTATAAGACTAACGACGTATTGGTTTTGGAATTACCCAATAGGAAGATAAATGATACCATAAGATTCGAAAAGGGAAACACAGCGTTGGTTGTTAGGGGGAGACATAGCGGGGAGATTGGGAAGATTAAAGAGATATCGGAGGGTAGCGCCACTAGGAAATCGATTACTACCCTGGAAGATTTACAGACATTGACAGAATATTTGTTTGTTATCGGGAGGGAAAAGCCATTGATCCAGACCTAAGATGAATTATAAGAATCCAATGCAGAATCCAAGGATAGAGAAGGTTACGGTGAATATCGGAGTGGGTGAAAGTGGAGAAAAATTGATCAAGGCAGAGAACCTGCTGAAGAGACTAACTGGAAGAAAACCTGTGAGAACAATATCAAGACATAAGATACCCACATGGGGTCTCAAGAAAGGTGATCCCATTGGATGCAAGGTAACCCTTCGCGGTAATGATGCATTGGAATTCCTAAGGAGGGGATTTTCAGCCAAAGATAATCAATTAAAGGCTTCAAGTTTTGATGAATTTGGAAATTTTTCCTTTGGCATTCACGAATACATAGACCTTCCAGGAATAAAGTACGATCCAGACATAGGAATCTTTGGGATGGATATTGCAGTAACCATGGAAAGACCGGGATATAGGATAAAGAAAAGGAGACTTAGAAAGAGAAGGATTCCCACAAGGAGTCTTATCACAAAGGAGGAATCCATGGAATTCATAAAGGAAAAATTTAATGTGGAATTTATTGAGGAGGAATAAGAATGGGAAAGAAGAATCCAAGATTTGATTCAAAGAACTTGGTATGCTCCGTGTGTGGAACTCAAAGGGCCATAATCCATAAGTATGGTCTGAACATCTGCAGACGATGTTTCAGAGAAGTTGCTTATAGCATCGGCTTTAGAAAATATAGCTAAATTTAAAAATGGAGGAAATGAAATTATTTGGTAGGTGGGATTTCAATGTAGAGGTGAAGGACGAAGGCCTCAAGAGATACATCTCTCTAAATCCCATTTATATCCCTCACACCTCTGGGAGACTAATTGGAAAGCAGTTTGGAAAAAGTAAAATGAACATCGTAGAGCGTTTAGTCAATAAATTGATGAGGTCTGGTCAGGGAACAAAGAAGGTCGCTGGTCGTTACATTAGGGGTGGGGGTGGTACCGGAAAGAAACAAAATGCCATAAAAATTGTAAAGAATGCCTTTGAAATAATTGAAAAAAGAACAAAGAAGAACCCCATCCAAGTATTTATTGATGCTGTACAGAATGCCGGTCCGAATGAGGAGACTACCACCATTATCTATGGCGGTATAAAATATCACCAAGCTATAGATGTCTCTGTACAAAGAAGGGTTGATTTTGCCCTGAAATACATCTCTCTTGGAGCATTTGCAACCGCGTTTAATTCTAAGAAGTCTATTGGGCAATGTCTCGCCGATGAAATCATGTGGGCTGCAAATTCCGATACTAAAAGCTATGCGATTCAGAGAAAGGAAGAGACAGAGAGGATCGCAAGATCTGCTAGATAATTCAAATCAAATCCAAATCCTTCAAAACACCTCTTATCTTTTCCTCACTCTCTTTTCTGACAGAAACTAAAGGAAGTCTTGGGTCACCGGCTGATAAACCAATCATGTTCATGGCTGCTTTTACTGGAGCAGGATTTGTCTCTATGAAAAGAATCTTGCATAATGGATAGAGTTTATAGTGCAATTCCCTTGCTCTTTCAAGATTTCCATTCAGTGCACTCCTGACTAAATCACCCATTTCTCTCGGAACGATATTACTTGCTACTGAGATGGCTCCTTTCCCACCCAATGAGATTAATGGTAGGTTTAATGAATCATCCCCCGATAGGACTGCGAAATCGTCGCCACAGAGCATAATCTCCCTTGAAACCTGATTCAGATTTCCACTGGCATCCTTAATCCCAATAATATTTGAAATTTCTGAAAGCCTTTTCGTTGTTTCTGGTTCGATATTAACCATAGTCCTACTGGGGACAGTGTATAGAATTATGGGAATATCCACCTCTTCAGCCACTTTTTTGTAATGCTGGTAAATCCCCTCCTGTGTTGGCTTGTTGTAGTAAGGGGTAATCATTAGAGCCGCGTCTGCACCGGCATCCTTGGCGTGCTTTGTGTAGTCAATAGCCTCTGAGGTATTATTGCTTCCTGTTCCCGCCAATACCAAAATTCTGCCATTTACTTGATCTATAGAGATCTCTACAACCTTCTTATGCTCCTCTTCACTTAGTGTTGCCGATTCACCAGTTGTTCCAACTGGGACGATTCCATCAACACCCTGTTCAATCTGAAAGTCAATATTACTCCTAAGTCCCTCTTCATCTAATCCCCCTTCTTTGTCAAATGGGGTAATTATCGCCGTGAAAAGACCTTTAATTTCCATTTCCTTTTCTTTTTTGATAAGATAATAGATTTTTAATAAGATATAAAATATATAACTAATTTAGAAAACAAAAAATAAGTAGCAATATGACAACCAATGAGGTATCTGTTAAGCATGTCAGAAAATCCGTAATAGCAGGAAGCTGGTATCCTGGACATAGGGATGAACTTTCTAAGATGCTGGATGGATTTTTTGAGAATGCAAAAAATGAAAATCTTGGGAGAATTAGGGCATTGATAGCCCCTCACGCCGGCTACATCTATTCGGGACAGGTAGCTGCGTTTAGCTTTAAGCAGATAGAAAGCGATGATTACAGTAAAGTGATAATATTGGCTCCTTCTCATCAATACCCATTCAATGGGGCGTCAATAGCAGATTATACCCACTATGAAACACCTCTGGGGGAGGTCAGGATATCATCTCTGGCGAAAGAATTAATAAAAGAATCCGAGCTCATTTCCTCCACACCGGCTGCACATTCGAGGGAGCACTCTGCGGAGATAGAGATTCCCTTTTTACAAAGGATATTGAGGGATTTTGAGATAGTTCCAATTATTCTTGGTGGGATGTCTGAATCAGATATGGATGAATTCTCCAACCTAATTATAAAACACCTGGATGAGAAAACCCTGATAGTTGCAAGTACCGATCTTTCTCATTATCATCCATACAATGAAGCCGTTTCCATGGACACATCCTGCATCAATTCAATCGTAAATTTGGATATGGAGAACGCCAAGAGATGCGAGATGTGTGGTTATTTTCCGGTATTGATAACTATGAAAATTGCAGAGAAATTGAACTGGCAAGCAAAACTTTTAAAGTATGCAAACTCGGGCGATGTTACTGGAGATAGGTCAGAGGTTGTCGGTTATGCTGCAATTGCCTTCTATACAAAAAAATAGAGAAAAATATCAAAATTATAATGCTATAATAGTTTTAATCTACCCGTAACTTTATCGATCTCATCTTCTGGAGCGGGTCCAATTCCAACACATGTTATAGTACCTGCAGGGATATGTGTCCTTCCGGCATCTCTAATAATTTCAGCAGATAAGCCAGCTTTTTTTGCATTTTCATAAATTCCCAGCAACTCATTCAAATCCTTGCATTTCAGAACAGATTTCTTCTGAAGCCCTTTCATCCATTCCTTTTTCCACTTGCTCTTCTCTGCTACCGATAAAGAAGCATGAGCTACCTGTGCAGCCAACTTTCCTCTACTCAGCTTTAGATCCTTCCTGACTACGATGACCTGTTTTAATTCCATCCCCTATCCCATCCCAATTAATTTAATATAAGATTAAAATAATAATAGTGATAATAGAGTGATAATAGAATGAAACAACTCTGGGTAAAGGCGGATCTGGATTGGGAATGGGATAAACGTAAGGAGCTGGTAACGACAGCACTGGAAAGTGGTGCGCAGGCGGTATTAGTCGGAAAGGGAGAATCTGAGAAGGTAAGGGAATTGGGAAAAATCCGTGTGGTATCCTCAGATGAAGATTCGGATATTTTTATTTCTAATGATATTGAAGAATTAAAAAAATTAAAAAAGGTAAAAATCGAGAAGGCATTCTACAAAGAAATCAAGAGCAAGGAAGATGAGAAAGAAGTAACTGCCGCTGGAGGTAATGTAGACTATGTAGTCATCAAAGCGGCAGACTGGAAGATAATTCCGTTGGAGAATATCATTGCATCCTTGAAAGATAAATGCAAGATTATTATGGAAGTGACAAACAAGGAAGATGCAAAATTGGCATTGGAAACCCTGGAATTGGGTACCGATGGCGTCCTAGTAAATGCAGATTCTTCCGAAATAAAGAAGATCAAGGAATTGATCGATGAGATCTCTACAGAAAAAATAGAATTAACAACTGTAAAGATCACTCAGGTCAAGCCGGTTGGGATGGGTGACCGCGTCTGCGTGGATACCTGTTCCATGTTTAACATAGGTGAGGGAATGTTAGTTGGTTCTCAGTCCAATGCCCTGTTTCTGGTTCATTCTGAAACTATTGAAAGCCCTTACGTGGCTACAAGACCATTCAGGGTAAATGCAGGTCCGGTACATGCATATACAAGAATGCCAGACGGTTCTACAAAATACCTCAGCGAATTGTCTGCTGGAGATGAAGTTTTGGCAGTAGACTGGAAGGGAAATACCAGAAGCATGGTAATAGGAAGATTGAAGATCGAGAAGAGACCACTGATTTTGGTGGAGGCAGAATTCAATGGAAAGACAATAAAGACATTACTGCAGAATGCAGAGACAATTCGTTTGGTAGATAAGGAAGGAAATGCCATCTCCGTTACTGAACTGAAAGAGGAGGATGAGATTCTTGTATACATAGAAGAGGTTGGTAGGCATTTTGGGATGGCGGTTGATGAGAGTATTGAGGAGAGATAGTTTCTTTCTTTTCTTATGTTAAACCAAAGTTTTAAAAAGGTTTATGTGGATGAATCCATGCGAAAATAAAGGAGGAACATAGAATAACCAAGATAATACCAAGATAATACCACCTCTATAATAAGACACCTACTATCTAAACCTATTAATCAAATCCCTGAACTCCTTTGCCTTCTCTTCAGGTTTTTCATCAAAAATAATAGCCCTCCCCACATTTATCAAAATATTCTCCCCAGCATTCTTCAGAATCTTTTCTGCATCGCCTCCCTGAGCACCAATGCCGGGACATAGAAAGATTTTATCATCGCCAGCAAGATCTCTCGTTTTTCTGATGTCTTCTTCTGTGACATGATCCGTAGCTCCAATAACTAAGCCGTCTGCTCCACTCGATTTTACTTCCTCGGAAATTTTCTGATACAATGATTTTCCTTCAAATTTGGTTTCCTTCTGTATCCAACGGCTCTCCGGATTCGACATCAGGGTTAGGATGAAAAGACCTAAATTATTTTTGTGTGCTTTCTCTGTTGCTTCTTCAATATTTCCCGCAAATGGAGAGAATGTCAGTGCATCAAAGTCTGCTCTTTTTATCCAATAGAATGCAGATTCATTACTGGAACCGATATCTGAGAGTTTATGATCGAGAATGGAAATACAACCTGTTTGATGAATCTCTTCATTCAATTCTTTTAGTTGTTCTAAATTTAAAGAAAACAGGATAAATTGAGAATTTGGTTTAAAAGCGGCAACATAATCTGAAGTGCTTTCTATGATATCCAGACAAAAATCCAAAATATCCTTTCCTTCCAGTTTCTCATGTACTGGATCTAAACCGATGCACATAACGCTATTCTTTTCACTTCTTGCTTTTTTGTATTTTTCTGAGAATCTAGCCATAGGATACCTCCCGCCCCTTGATTTTATTTATATCTCCGTTATCAAATATCAGATTTCCTCGGATAAAGGTCATCACTGGCCAGCCCTTCAATTTCCATCCATCGAATGGACTCCAGCCGCACTTTGTGAAGAGTTTGTCATTTCGAACCTTTTTTTCTTTTTTCAAATCTATAATCACCAGATCGGCATCATAACCCTCTTTAATTTTTCCCTTATCCTTAATCCTGAAGATTCTGGCGGGATTTTCTGAGGTCAATTTTGCCAGTTGATTGAGGGTCAAATTCCCTTTGTTGACTTCGTTCAGGAGTAATGGTAACATCGTTTCCACACCGGGAACACCCGCCGGGGCACTCCAGATATCCTTTTCTTTTGATTCCATGAGATGAGGGGCATGGTCTGTAGCTATAACGTCAATGGTACCATCTTGAATTCCCTTCCAGAGAGCATTCTGATCCTCTTTTGATCTTAAGGGTGGATTTGTTTTTACCAAAGAACCTAATTTCCTGAGATCTTCTTTATTTAGAAATAGATGATGTGGACAGACCTCTGCAGTTAGTGGGAGTATTGATTTATTCCTGGCTATGATATCTACCTCCTCCTTTGTACTTACATGACAAAAATGTAGCCTGTTCTTTGCCATTTTAGAAAGAAATATTATCCTATTGACCGCTTCGGCAGCACAGATATTTGGTCTGGCATCAGAATATGCCTCTGGATCCGTTCTTCCTTCATTAATCAACCTTTGCATATAATGCTGAACCATCTCCCTATTTTCTGCATGAAATATCCCTGGGATATCCCTTTCTGCCAAGATTTTTAGTTCCTCAAATAATACGGCATCATTGCCCACAAATAAATTCCCGATAGTGGAACTCATATAGAATTTCACAGAGGCAATCTTCTCCACTTTCCTAAGTTCATCCATGTTCTCAGTAGATGCACCAAAATGAAAACCAAAATCTACTGTAGATTTTGATGCGGCGATCTCTCTCTTTTTATCTAAAAGTTTTACGGTGGTGGTGGGCGGTTGGGTATTGGGCATATCCAAGACGGTGGTGATTCCAGAAGAAGCCGCTGCAAAAGAACCAGTATTCCAGTCTTCCTTCGAACTAGCACCCGGTTCTCTGAAGTGTACGTGTACATCGATCAATCCAGGAAGAATATAATTCCCTTCAGCATTTACGACCTTATCCCCCTTCAAATCTTTCCCTACCTTGGAGATAATTCCCGCATCTATTGATATATCTCCTTCAAAAATTTTGTCTGGAAGTACCAACTTTCCGTTCTTTATCACCAATTCTGACATTTTGCTTTATATCGCAGATATGCCCTAGATCCAGACGCATCCCTTCGATATTTCCCAAATTCACTATTTATTAGTTTCTCGGCACTAAATACCGGACCATCCTTACATACCAATAAGCCACTGGGATCCAGAGAACAACTTCCACATATGCCTATGCCGCATTTCATATATCGCTCTAATGAAAGTTGACATGGAATTTTCTCCTTTATAGCTATTTCCAGAATCTCTTTCATCATAGGCTCAGGACCGCAGCAGAGGATTTGATCGAATCTTCTTTTCTTAGTTATTCTTGAAAGGACTTCATGACAGGGGCATTTCTCACCGGCAGAGCCATCATCCGTCGTTATTATTAATTCTACATCTGTTTTTTTAATTCTATCAACAAAGAGTAATTCATCCTTTGTGTTAGCCCCAAAAATTACCGTAAAATTTCTTTCTCTTTCCGACTCTCTTTGATTCTCGATCAGGGGCATTAAGGGAGCGATTCCCACACCACCGGCTATAATGCAGATATCCTTCCCAGTTAAATTGAAATAACCATCCCCATAGGGCCCCCTTATACCAATCAAGTCGCCTTTTTTCAAACTGCACATCTTTTCTGAAAATGGACCAACCCTTTTAACGGTGATCTCTAAATTATCATCCAATCTACTGAATGTGTATGGTTTCTCACCAACATCGGGAATCCATAGCATGAAGAACTGCCCATACTTTGCTTTTACTTTCTTTTCTAAAACAATTGTACTAACCGAGGGTGTTTCTTCTTTAACCTCCAAAACCTTCACCATCTCTGGGGCATCCATCTTGAAAAATATTGGAATTAGAATTGCTTATATT
>QMZG01000049.1 GCA_003663045.1 Candidatus Altarchaeales archaeon | reverse complement strand
GTTATCAATGAGAATGGAGGCTGGGAATGGGTGAGACCAGTAAATGGTGAGATTCATGCACTATATGCAGCGGATTTATACAAGAGTGGATTTAAGGAGATTATTGCAGGAACCGTTGGCAGGCATGGTGTCCTTAATTATCCGGGTTATATTCAGGTCTTCAATTCTAGTGGGAGTGAGATCTGGAAATATAAAACAGAAAAGGGAATTTTAAGTTTATCTGTAGATGACATAGACAATGATGGATGGAATGAAATTTTAGTGGGATGCCAAGAGTACTTTTATGCCTTAGACAATTATGGTAAAGAAGAGGGGAACTCCACTACAGGGGGGCGTATTAGAGCCATATTAGCAACAGATTTGGAGAAGGATGGGGACAGAGAGATAATTCTAGGATCTAATGATGTCTATGTCTTAGACGGGAATTTCAAAAGAAAATGGATAAATAAGGCGGGTACTGAGGTTTATGATCTCGATGTTGCAGACCTAGATGGGGATGGAAATGTAGAGGTAATTGTGGCTTCTGATAAACTGTATATCTTGGATAAAGATGGAAAAGAGAGATGGCAGAACTCAACCGGAATGTCTGTGATGAGTGTTTGTACAGATGACCTGAATAGTGATGGTTATCAGGAACTCATAGTGGGATCTGCAGACAAAAATGTCTATGTCTTCCAGTCAAAGACCTATGTCAAAAGGTTAGATGCGAGAAGATACTATACAAGGGCCAATAAATTCTATTCCTCTGGAAATTATACAGAGGCTAAGAAAAATGCTGAGGACGCGAAGAGGATTTATTCTGAATTGGGGGATTCTAAAGGAATAAAAGAATGTGAGGAACTGCTTGAGAATATAGAAAATTCTGAAAATCAGATTATTAAAGAAAAAGAGAGTGCTAGAGAGTATTATGAGAAAGCACGCAACGCATATCTCTCTGGGGAGTATAAAAGTGCCACCAGGTATGCATACAAAGCAAAGTATAAATATCTTTCATTCAATATGGAAAAGGTGAAGGAGTGTAATGAGATAATAAATAAGTCCATTGAATTTCTGAAACTTGATGCTCACACCTACTTTGAAAATGCCAGTAAATATTTTGAAATGGGGGATTATGAAAATGCGCTGCTTTATGCAAAAAAGGCAAATGAAGATTATGAATTTGTCAAGGATGAAGGTGGTGTGAATAAAAGTGAAGAATTAATTGTCAAAATTAATGAGGCCATTGGAAAGAAAGAGAAGGAAGAATTCCTTGTCAAAGGTGATTTAATCACACTCATACTTGTGGGTATGATAATTCTGGCTTTGATAATTTTAGTTATTCTGATAATAGATCTGGTAATAAAGAGAAAACAAAATATTGAGGGGAAACCTGAAGTAAAGGTTGTGGTAGAAAGGCCCAGAATGGAAGTGAGAAAGGATGAGAAGGAAGAGAAAATTCCAAAGGAACCAATTGAAAAAAAGGTGATAAAGAGAAAACCATTAGGTAAGATTGTAAAGGATAGATCTAAAGGGGAGGGTTCTTCGCTCAGAGGTTTGATGGGTGATGAATTGAGAGAGGTTTAAAAAAGTTATCCTAATAAATTCTAATATGAATAAAATTCGCTGTGGGTTTACGAAGTAAACCCACAAAGCGTCAGTGTCAATAACAAAGTGATACACTGAGGTGTCATTAGTACTCATAGGGACGCAAACGCTTATGTCAATACTAATCTCAAGATGTCATTGCCTTATATCTCAATACTATCCCCATTTGTCAGCAGGTGTATACTCTTATTCAGTTCATAGCCTTCTTCCAGAGCTAATGTTGCATAGCCACTGCGCATCTCTAAGCCTCCGTGACAGGGGATGATATGCTCTGGTTTTATCATATTTAGAAGGTATCTGTGGTCTTCTCTTGCGGCATGTCCCGAGACGTGAACATTATCAAATATCTTTACACCCAGGGATTTCAATCTTGTCTCAAGAATATATCTCGTAGCGTAATTTATTGGTGTGGGTATGGTATTGGCGCAAAATATTATCGAATCGCCCCTTCGGAATCTAAATGGGAATTTTCCATTAATTATCTCAGAGATTACAGATGTCGGCTCCCCCTGATGTCCAGTAGCAAGAAGAAGGTAATCATCCCTTTTCCTTATCTCCTTCAATCCCCTCTTGATCGCCTTTGATGTGGTAAAAACCCTTGCATTAGGTGGCAGATGAAGAATTCCAAATCTCTCCGCGATACTAATTTGCCCGGAAAATGATCTCCCCATTATCATGGGGGTCCTCCCAGATTTTTCTGCTTCATCCAGAATGCTTTGGATCCTCTCGATATGTGTAGAAAAGGTAGTGGCAACAATTAACCCAGAATCTATAAGTTCCATCACATCCCTCAGCTTGATCCTGACTACAGATTCGGATGGTGTCTTTCCTGGATCCCATGCCCTCGTGGATTCTACGATCAAAACCTTTGGATTTTCCCTTCCAATCCTTCTCAGTGATTTATAATCGGTCATAGAAATCTGTGAATGATTGTCTAAACGAAAATCACTGGCATAGACTACATCACCTTCATCTGTATGGAGAACCACTATTGAGGCGTATGGTATGCTGTGAGTCACCTCCAGAAATTCCACACTAAAATTCCTTGAAATCTCAAATTCTTCATTATAATCTACAGAATAAAAATTCCCATCCTTATATTCCTTTCTTCCCAGTTCTGCAGTATAGTGAGTAGAGATTATAGGTACCTTGGGCTTGTTGATAGAAAGCGCACCTATGTGATCCAAATGTCCATGAGATATTAATTGAGCGATAATATTCTTTAAACGATCCTGCTTCGGGATAATATCCATAGAAATTAATTCCTCTACACTCCTCTTTCTCAGGGTATTGGTATCACCATCATACATCTGCAAGGTATCTAAACGAATTCCATTATCTATGGCGATTGTTTCTTTTCCGATGCTCACACCAGTCATATTTCTTCCAACTGCTTTGTAGCCAGAAACCGCAGTAATTTTCATCTTCTCTCTTACCTCATCCATACTACCAATTTTACTTCTGTTGGGCCCCAGAGTGATCTAACGCCGCCTACTAATGATACATCTGCTTTAATATGTTCTGGATTAAACTTTATATCTAATCTTCCATCTCTTGGAGAAACATCCAGCTGCTTAAAGAGGCGGTAGATTGCATCATTAATAGCACTTTGATTGTTATAACTTATACTACCATTGGTGTAGTTACAATTTTCACTTCCAGTGTAACCAGAGGGTACTGAAATTGTAGAGGTGGAATTGTCAGAGAATTCTACCAACCAGTTACAGCCTTCTCTTTTTGGCATGGGTTTTCCATATCCAATAGATGTCTCCATTGCTATAGTATAGATTGCTTTGTCATCTGGTGATCCTCCCCTACAATCCATTGGGGTAACTCCAGTAGCAATTCTTACATTGTTTATTCCCACACTTAAAAGATTTGCAGGTATATGAACTATGTAAGGGTCCCCCAAGGGTATATAATCAGTTCCATAATCGCCAAGCCAGTAGACCTTCTTCCAGTTGCCGGTAGCATTACTCACATTTAACCTATCTGTCCAGTATGCTGCAGAGTATGAGGTAATAATGGCATCTACGGGTCTAGTACCATTGGGTATGGTAAAGTTTCCAGTAGTTATGTTATTGTCAAATGCTTGGCTTTCAAATGTCAATGAAACCTCTCCATACTCCAGAGCCGTTATCGGAGAATAATAAAGCTTTATATAAGAATCTGGATAGAGGATATTATCTAAGGAAATATTTCCGGCTACCTCCAAGGTTTGTGCCTTGTGTGTAATTTTTAATATATCCCTTGCAATTTCAATATAGCATTCTCTTACCTCCTCGGGATTAGCACTACCACAATACTTACCACCCCCACAATTAGCAATGTACTGCATAGTCCTCTGAGCATTTGGACAACCTACGGTAATGGGACCAATTCCAATTGAATACACAATAGTACCCGATATATTATGCACCATAGATGAACTGCAGATGGCATCGTTTATTGCTGTGTCACATTGATTGCCATTACAATCACTCATTAGCCCACCACATTCGAGGGTTCCAGATGTATTTCCACATGTTCCAGTGCAGTTACAATCCCCACCATAAGTACAATTTCCACAATGTCTTCCTGCAATGCCATCGCTCATCACTACAATGAATCCCTTCCTCTCTGATAAGGCAGTTAATTCCAGATCAAATTTAGCACTCATGCTGTCGTAATTATGTAATTTCACAGCAATTATATTATCCCCGCTATTAAGATAATTTGGATTAATATCTATTTCCCTATTCCAGTATTTGGCATTATGTTTTGAAGTATCATTATCAACTAAATTGCCATTGAGATAGATCTCTGCCCTGTCATCGGAGAGTACATGAATTCTTGTGTTATTTATCTTGCTCAAATCCTCTATGGTAAATTTCTTCCTGAAGTAATAATTGCCACTTGCTGAATTTACATAAAACTGAATGAAGTCGATCTCCGCCTTTACTGGCTGAGACTGTGGTTTTATGTTTAAATTTTTGATCTGTGCACTACCAGTCTCATAACTTGCCTTGATTTCCTCTGGTGATAGAGATCTGTTGTAGATGCGGACTTGGTCTATTATAATAGGAGTATAACTATTTTCGTTAGGATAAAACGCTAGAGTTAAAGGCTGCGTATTTGGCGAAATAGTGTTACAAGATTGGTCATCTTTGTATTGTCCATCTAAATATCCCTTCACTACAGTAGCTCCAGCTTCCTTTGTAATTGCAACGTGATGCCATGTGTCTTGTTGCCATCCCATTGAAAGTCTATCTCCATATGTGCCACCGCTTCCCAAGAATGTCATCATACCTCCAGTATTAATTTCCAAACTCCAGCCTGATGCCGCATTCCAACTCAAACTTCCTTTCTTGCTCACAATCCTATCATAGTTACTCCATCCACTCAGAACCTTTATCCACGCCTCAAAAGTAAAAGCATCAAGGGCCAATTGTTGATCATTATCATCAACACTAACATAATCATCACTCCCATCAAATTCCAGAGCATTTCCATACTTCCCACTCACCCATCCATTAGCAAAATTATAACGAGTTCCATCATTCCCATGGCCAGAAGAATCATGAGCAGTATCGCCAGAACCTTCATCAAACTTCCACTCACCAACAAGTCCCGTGTCTAATGTGCCGAATGCCACCCTTATCTTCTTATCCTCCGGAGAGATATAATTCTCTGGATTACTCATCTTATGACACCAGAATTCTTCCCATTTATCTTCTGTAACGGTTTTTCCATCACAGCCACCTGATTCCCACATACTTGTGTTAAAGTTGTAGATCATTAGTTGATAAAAGGTAGATACATTCGACTTGAATCTAACGGTAGCGTTTATCGACCGTAATTTTCCCTGATAGGAAACATTTGTGGAATTTGCAGTGATTCCAATTCCGGAGTATTCTGGAGAGAGTCTTATTGCAATAATTCTGGCCTTTTCTATGTATGCAGTATGACCACCTTCTTTATAGTATTGAATTTTTATATTATGCACAGAAGAGGTAAAATTAACCTTTTTAATAGCAAAGAATGGGATTTTATCTGAGCAATCCTTATATCTGTACACCTGTTCTGTATAGTCTGTATCGTCTATGTTCAATCTAGAGTATAGAAGAGTATCGGAAGAACTGCCATGCTTTACTAATGCTGATGCGATTATAAGATACTCTCCAGGAGAGGATGGTGTAATCTGAAGTTTAACCTTGTCGTCATAAGATGCTGAACTTGATGAACTCCCTATTTCACTCTTTGCATATTCAAACATTCCAGATTGAAGTTTTACTACTGTAATCCTTGCATTCCTTATCTTGACTGTGGTTCCATCACTGCTCCAGAATTCTATACTTATGTTATGAAGACCGGCAGATGGGGATATCTTCCTGTGCATTATATAGCTGTAATACTCATTAGCAATAGTTGGCTCTCTTGAAAAATCACCCTGTGAGACGCCGTCAATTGAGGTATGTACCAGTACAGAACTGTTAGTACTTGTCCCAGTGACATCCGCACTGGCAATGAGGAGATAATCCCCACCATCGAAGTTGAAATTTTTCCATACCTTGGTTACTGGAGCCATGGATGTCGTTGTATCCTCTCCCTCATCCATGACAGTATCATAGTCATCCGCATCAACCTTCCATGCTATCGCCCTAGTATCTTTAATCTTTGCCGGCGGATTTTCTGGAGCAGAATATTGAATCTTTATCTCATCCCCGGCATCCAAGTGAATGAGTTTATGCCCCCCAAAGACATACCAATCATTTAAACTTAGAGGTTCGAATGTGGCTTTTGATTCTTCTGTTCCATTTATTAAAAGTCTAACATTTGTACATGCCGAATAACAGCAACATATCTTTCCAATGTTATCACAAGTTGTACCAAAATGGGGTGTTCCACCTATATTATGAGTACACCAAGCTATAGTTCCACAACCTGCGCTAAGCTCGGGGGCACAAAAAGAATTATCACATGATGGTAGTGTTGTTGAGGTGGAGGTTGTAGTGGATGTGGTTGAAGTTGTAGATGTGCTGGTGGAGGTCGTGGTTGATGTTGAGGTTGATGTGGTTGAGGAGGTACTGGTGGATGTGGTTGATGTTGAGGTTGATGTTGTAGTGGATGTGGATGTGGTTGAAGTGGAAGTTGATGTTGTGCTGGTTGATGTTGTTGAGGTTGATGTTGTTGAGGAGGTGGTTGTTGTTATTCCTGACACCAGAGCGCTTGCAATTACTAAGTAATCACCGCTTTCTGATACAGTTAAACTTATTTTGTCTTGATAGTTTGTACTGAAGGTTTCACTATATGCATCATCCTCCTCATAATAGTTTGTTATCCCAGAGAATGTTTCTGTGCTTTCTATATCAAGAGTACCGCCGCCCACTTCATGGGTATCGCTCAATGAACCGCCAACTTTAGTTCCAGAAATTAGCGAATATTGAGATGCATTATAATTCTTAACAAAATTAAGTAGATTATTTCCTATATCTGTGTTGATATTTGGTGTGTATGGTATATTCTCAAAACCCAAGATGGCGGTTCCATTATTCCATGATGAATCATTATAGTTGATGGATGTCCAATTATCTCCATCTATTTCTGGTGGCTGACCTGATGGGTATAGAGTATTGTATAACCATTCACTCTTTCTTGGCAACAGAGCAAGAGTCATATTAGACCCAGTCAATATTTCATATGCCCTATTTATGGCACAACAGATGCATGTACCCCCTTTTGGATCATCCGGATAATTCTCAACATCTTCTATAAGTTCTGTTTTATTGGATGTTAGATTTATGTATACATCAGCATTATTGGAAAATCCTACTAACCCCATTCTATTGCCAGTAACATTCATAATTATATCAATAAACTCCTTATCTAGGCATTTTGCAAGAGAGATCCTTCTTGTGCTTCTATTATATAGTTTGGGATCATTACAACTCCGGTTTATACCCCACGTGGTATCATTAGATGGATCTCCCTCGCTGGTAATATTGTATTTCATACTCCCAGAAAGGTCAGTAATCAGAACCACATCCACATTTCCTCCCTCACCAATTAGTGCAACGGTTTCTGTACCCCATCTAATTGGAACGGTTTTTGAACTTAATTTAGTATAATTTAATCCCTTATTTGTGAAGTTTATATCATCTAGTGTTTTTTCAATTTCTCCCAATTCATTACTTCTATAAACCTCTTTATCACCAATGTTTATGTATACCTCTACTCCGGTATTATTAATGCTTATATTATTCTTGTAATGAAGATATGCCTCCATTGAATTCAACATTCCAGGGACATAGAACGATGAATAAAGATTTATTATTCCCTTAATTCCAGGAAATTGGTAAATACTTTGATCCGAGATTGTGTCATAAACCGCCGTAGTATAATCAACCTTGATGTAGCCACCACCGATAAAGCTGTTATTAAATTCAGGAAATTTTATTTCTATTGTATTCTCACCTGGAATAAAATCACCAGCGCAGGGAAGTGTCCAGTTGTCTGCACTGATATTCCCAGATGATGGTGTATAGGAACCACAGGGATTTCCATTTACATAAAGATCAAAGTCATTCCCAGCATTAAGTTCCATAAATGCTCCAATTACATTTGCATCTCCTGGCAGTGTTATCTTCTTAGTAATATTCCCATCCCCCTCATAACCGCCAAAGTAGACATAGGATGATGTTTTCTTTCCCATTATGCTGCTTAAACCTGCCCTTGCCACATATTCTTTTGGAGGCACCCCCGCCGAATATCCGGTAAGTATCCTAATAGAATGTGTCTTTACCTTGGCCTCATTTTCTGGAATTCTGGTATCATTGCATATCTCTTTACCATCTATAAGTAGCTTATAGCCCATCCTGTCTGGAATGATTTCTGAGAGGTATTCTCTGGCAATATTCCCGGCATTTATC
>QMZG01000048.1 GCA_003663045.1 Candidatus Altarchaeales archaeon | reverse complement strand
GGTTTCTTCTCTGAATTCTGCCACTATATCCTTCATCTTTTTCATTATCTTCAAAGCGAATCTCCACGCATTATCGGATTCGTGTAGTTCTTCACCAGTATGTGCCTTAACGGCTTCGTTCATTCCAACTAAGCCAATAATGTAGCTTTGTTTATCCGGTTCCAGGTATCTATCACCTCCGTCGTTAACCTTTTGATTCATAAATGGCAACAGATTATTTTTCAGATTTTTATCAATGATCTCCCTCTTTAGGAGAAGTACATCCTTTGCCTTTTCCATCCTTCCCCTCAGTAATTCAAAGAATCTATCATCATCACCCTTTGCATCATAGGAGATCTGGGGTATATTTATTGTGACAACCTGTAACCCACCACCTCTCAGGGTTCCATCATAGACATCATCCCGAGTGTTTGCATCGTCTAATGGCATAAGGAAGGAACAGCATTGATAGCAGGCAAATTCTGGCATATACGGCTGATTTATGATATAATAGGGGGTTCCAAATTTTGCAGCTAATTCAGAAACCTTTAGAAGTTCGTCCTCATTGGCCCCCTTCTTAATATCTTGAGGATATAGCTGGACCTCAAATTTTGGGAAATTAAATGGTTTACCGATGTAATCTCCATCTAGATAGACATCAACTATGGCATTAAACAACACTTTTACTTCATCCTCAAAATCTGCATAGGTTACAGATTCTTTTATCACACCCCCGGGAAGAACAGCTGGGACATCTTTGAATTGTTTTGGAACCAACATGTCGCAATCTATAGAACTAAAAACCACCTGACCTCCGCGAGCTACGTACATCTGACTTAATTCATAGATAAACATCTGGGCCAACTGCTTTACTTTGTCGTAGCTCATATCACTAACATATGGTGCCAGGAATATGTTAAAATAACTGAAGCCCTGTCCACCGGCACAGTTTGTTTGTGCTGCAGCAAGAACCTTCGCAGCATGAAGAAACGCAACTTCAGGTCTCTTTGCTGGTCCTGCAATTGCGGTATGATTCCCCACACCATCTGCCTTAAAACCATTTTTCAGGAAGAATCTAATATCATGGGAAAAGCAGAAGGGTCTTATGAAATAGTCCAGATCATGTATATGAATCTCTCCTGACATATGTGCATCTGCCAGTTCCAGAGGGAGGAGACTTATAAGGGCGTATTCCTTTGAAACCTCATCGGCGAGAAGCTTGTGAATTGACTCTGGATTATACTGAAGATTTGCATTCTCTTTGGAACCAAACTCAATCAGATTTTTTACATCGTAGACGGGCATTCCCAATCTAGTATATCTTGCCCTTTCCTTTTCCATTCCCCGCTCTAAGAGTTTTACATTTGTGATCTCTCTGATTAGGGGGGCAGTAACATATTCGAGATTTAGCCTCCCCAGTTCTTTTTCAACCTCCAATGAAACATCAGATGCGGTTTCTTCATCAATCTGTGTTTCCTTAATCAAAGACTCTGTAATCTTTTTTCTGCTGAATCTCTCCAGAACGGTTCTGGATGTTCTTACCTTTACATTAGAGTGATACTCTTTCGTGTCTTTTTTTTCATCCAACATTTTTTATTGTATTATAAAGTATGGGTTTACATGGTAAGTATAGGTTCTGAATGGACGTTTTTAGGTTTGTTGTACTGCGTTCACGAGGGTTCGTAGAACCCTCGTAATACCCGTTGTGATGGTCAACCTTTCTGAAGGTTGTTTTTCACCCACTTATATCTATATTGATTTTTTTACCGTTGATCAGAGCGTCTGTAACAATCCTCCTTCCGGACTTCAGGTCCTTCCAGAGTGTTTTTCTGGATACGCCCATATTTCTGGCGGCATCCTCCTGTTTAAAGCCCTTTAGATCAACAAGATGCATTGCCTCCAACTCACTAATCTTTAGATTAACACTATCCATACTGGTTAAAGGAATACCAGATGGGCTAAATGATGTAGAAACCGGCAGTTTACTGATTATCCTCCTATGACCTTTATTTGACCCCATTATAATAATTATTATGTCATCATAGTATAAAAATGACTCATATGTTACTCAATTGAGTAGTATATAATACACATATGAGTAATTTATGCAATTGATCCCCGATATTTCAAAAATGCTGGATATCCTATTTTTAGCATTATTGGGTTGTATGATAGGGATTATCACTGGTTTAATTCCAGGTTTACATGTAAACACGGTAGCGGTGATCGGTTTTGGTGTATATCTATCTCTGGGTTTAAATCCCATTCAGTTTGTGGTCATTCTCACGGCAATGGCTATAACTCACACATTCTTGAATTTTATTCCAACCATATTCCTCGGTGCTCCCGAAGAGGATACGGCACTCTCTATCCTTCCTGCTCATAGATTATTTATTCAAGGAAAATCATTGGAGGCGGTAAAATTAACCGCCATTGGAAGCCTCTTTGGATTGGGCTCCGCTTTACTGCTCCTAATTCCAGCCTTCTACTTAATTCCATTGATATATTCTATTTCAAGAGGAATTATCGCCTATATATTAATCATAGCCGTTCTTTTTCTGATTCTTAGAGAAAAAAGATCAAGGAGAAAATTCGCAACAATTACCTTTTTTATCTCCGGTTATCTTGGAATCCTGATACTTGGTCATCAAAAACTTCTTTCACCAACAGAGGTCTTATTCCCGGTTTTTGCCGGATTATTTGGCTTAAGCAATATCATCGCTTCTTTGAGATCAAGGGTAATTTCTGTACCTCAGGATGAATTTATTAAGGTCGGAATAGAACCAAGGTTTCTTGGCTCTGGATTTTTAGGTGGGGTGGGAGGGGCCATAATAGGTGTGCTACCGGCACTAAGTCCCTCACAGATCGGTGTTATCATCTGTGAAATTATTAGGTTTGATGTGAGAAATTTTCTCATTATCATTTCTGCAATAAATACATCAGATGCGATCTATTCTCTACTTGCACTATTCACAATTCATAATCCCAGGAGTGGGGTTGCCGTGATAGTTGGCAAGGTTCTGGAAATAAATTTTGATATTATACTTTTTCTCATCGGGGTTGTGGCACTTGCTGCCTTCTTTTCCACCATTTTGCATATAAAAATAGGTGGGTTAATGGCAAGGTATGTTGGAAGAATTAATTACAGAAATCTGTGCATAGCATCTCTTTTACTCATTCTATCCCTGGTTTTTATCTTCACTGGATTTTTTGGTTTGTGTTTGGCTTTATTGGCCATAGCCATTGGCTTATTACCTATTCTATCCGGTGTTAGTAGAACGCATGTAATGGGGGTCCTGTTACTGCCTACAATCTTGTATTTTTTTGGTATTGGTTAAGATGTGTGGGTAGTTGTAAGAGCAATAGAAATTTCAATTCTTCAAATATGTCCCCATATACCTAAAATTCAACCCAAGGAAATCCCTTATATCTGATAGATGCTTCCATTCCTCACAGAATATTCCTTTTACCTTTAAGCCAGAATCTATCATTCCCTGAATCGCATCCTGCAGTTCATATTCCCCCCTCTCTGATTTCTTAACCCTTAGGTAAGATTTTATCTTTTCATTGAAAACATATAGTGGTGATGATGCCACATCGGTGGTTATTTCGCCGGGGGATGGTTTTTCTATTATCTTGAGTACAGAATCGCCTCTGAGAGAAACTATGCTTGACTTCTCTATCTCTCTTGGAGGAAGTCTTTTTAAACTCAGAGTGGCATCGCATCCCTGCTTTGAATGAAATTTCAAAAGTTCTTTTAGATGCTTCGTGGGGAATATCGAGTCAGAAGCCATGACAAAGAAATCTCCCTTCATAAAATCCGAGCATAAATTTAATGCGTGTGCGGTTCCCAGTTGCTTTTCTTGCTCCACAAACCTTAGATTTATCCCAAGTTCTCCATCCTTGAGATATTTCCTTATCTGCCATCCGAGATGACCAATAACTATGATAGCATCCCTAACACCAATCTCTTCAATATTTTTCAATATCCTCCAGATTATTGGTTTTCCATCAACGGGTAGTAGGGGCTTTGCGATAAAATTTGTTAATGGCATCAGCCTTCTACCTCTACCCGCGGCCAAGATTATGGTCCTCATTTTTTCGTCCTAATCAAAGGCATACTCAAATGCCTCCTCGCTCTTGGAGGCACTTCATAAAATCCAAATTCCAGATCTCTTGGGATTTCTTTAACAACAGCGGCATCTTCACCCAGTTTTTTTCCGCATCTTTTACATTTAAAGCCCTTCCCCTTTCCGGCCGAGGTCATTCTCCTTCCACAACATTCTGGGGGAATCCTCTCATAGGCCCTCTCCAATTTAAGGATCTGAATCTTTTCAAGGTTCAATGTAGTTGGATATTTACCGATTCCTCCATAAACCTCGATATGGTCACCAACTCTCAATTTTCTTATAATATCCCTAAATTCCCCGGTTGGCTCATAGGCTGCACAATCTACCTCACCAGATTTATCAGAAAGTCTAAAGATAACATGACCACCTTCTATGCTCTTTGGATTCGATATTACTTTCCCTACCAGAATTGCGCAGTCATAAGGCTCCAATCCCGAAATTTTCTTTTTCCTTAAATGGGCATCGGTCCCCTGATTTGTTTCAAATATCTGTATTCTCTCTATTTTTTCCAATGGCTTTAAAATCCTCCACGCTTTTTTTACGATTTCAACAGAATTTCCTCGAATTCCGCAAAACACTGGATCATAGCCATGCGGCGTTATAAGAATCTGTCCCGTATCTGGATCGATGTTATCAAATGTCTCGGGATATGTTTTTTCATTCATCTCAAAAACCGAATTCCTGTCGATCTTCTTTTGCTTTCCATAATCTTTCCTTGTTCTATAAGCAATTAATTCATAGGTTTTATCCGAAAGTCTTGCTCCCATGGCTGCCAATGCTCCTATGACACCCCTGCCATTGTTGAATTTGTGTATTTCGGCTTTTACAGATTTTGCTATCTCTTCTGCCTCTTCTATTGTCACGATCTCTGAGACGGTTTTCTGATAAAAATCATTCAGAATTTTTTTATTTTTCTGATTTAGATCTTCCATAAAAACAACGCCCGGATTTGTTTTTTTATTTTGAAGATGGGCGTATTTTTTTACAGTCTCTAAGACAGATTCTTTAATTTTTTTTGGATTTCCCTTTGCGTTTAATGCTATGGCTCCGTTGCCACGTGTTTTGTAGGGGATGTTTGGGTTCAGCCTTATCAGTCTTGGGTATCCTGTAGTGCCTAACTTTTCATATAATAACGCCGCAATATAGGTAGTACACATTCCTTTTTCTGAATCCGTATCGTCGATTCCGATGAACATTTTATTTTTTGAAAAGATGGGGCTTTCATAGATGAAACGCTCACACATCTGATCATTCTGATTTATTATTTAAATTTTGAGGAGAATAAGGTATTATGAGGGTCAAGTTTTTAATGATTATCTTGCTTATCAGTATGATTTTAATGAACGGATGTATAGAAGAGAAAATTGAACAGGAGGTTACAACCACATTCGCCACAACATCCACCACATCCATAACCACAACTACTTCAACTATAGTTACCACAACCTCCCCAATAACTACTACTATCCCGATAACATCAAAACTGGAAAATATTGGCCTCTCGGAGATTAAAATTCCAGCCGTGGATGGGGAGGGTAAAGGGGTTATTATCAACCTTCAGGTAGAAGCAATTCCAGGCCATGGAAGAGCTTTAACCGATATTGAAAATCTACTCTTCTGGGTTGATACTCAGCACTCTATAAGAACGGCAAGAAGGATAGCCTGTAATATATCTCAAGTAAATATATCACAATTGGATCTAATCTATACTATATATGCCAATGCTTCCATAGTTGGAGGGGAATCTGCCGGGGCAGCAATTACTATTGCAACGATAGCTGCTATCAAAAATAAAAATATAAATAAGTCTGTAATAATTACTGGGAGGATAAATCATGATGGAACTATTGGGCCTGTATCTGCAATTATAGAAAAAGCCAAAGCAGCTAAGGAGGCTAATGCAACCCTTTTCTTAGTCCCATTGTTGCAGAGTAGAGAGGTTATCTATGAAACAAAAGAACACTGTGAAAGAATAGGATGGGGTGAGTTCTGCACCAGGGAGCAGATTCCAAAGAAGATCAATGTAGAGGATGAAGTGGGAATAAAGGTTAGAGAGGTGGGGAGTATTAGGGAGGCCATGGGATACTTCTTTCAGTAATCTCCCCAGCATAATTTGTGAGCATCATCTCTTCTACTTTTTCTGGATCTTTGGTATGACCCAATACAAACATCAACTTCACAAAAGCGGTCTCTGGAAGCATATCCTCGCAAGGAATCACTCCAAGATCGAGAAGCACCCTTCCAGTAGAATAGACATTCATATTCACCCTGCCATACAATGTCTGGGAGGTCATGGCAATTGTAATCCCCGAATCGATTGCCTCTTTTATGGAATCAAATAAAATTTCAGAGGTATGTCCTAAACCCGTACCTTCAATTACTATTCCTCTATACTCCATATCAATTAATTTTTCAATTATTCCCGGAATTAATCCAGGATGATATTTCAGAAGAAATACTTTTTCCTCCAGTTTTGTATCTAGTTTCAGTTCTCCTCCTCTCGGCTTGGTTTCTCTTTCTGTATATTCAATTTTTTTATTCTCAACTTTACCAATGGGCTTTGAATTTACCGTTTGGAAGGCATCTCTCCTACTGCTGTGTAATTTTCTCACTCTGGTAGCGGGATGTATCAATGAATAAGAATCAGACATTTCTCCGTGCATTACTATGCATATCTCTGAAAAATTTCCATTGGCGGCGGTAAATGCAGAGTTGATGAGGTTCATGGCGGCGTCACTGCTACCACGATCTGAGCTTCTTTGAGCTCCCGTAAGCACCACGGGTACTGGTGTTTTTAGCATAAATGCTAATGCTGCTGACGTATAATGCATGGTATCGGTTCCATGAGTAATTACAACACCATCAATTCCTTTTCTTATCTCTTTTGCAGTTTCTTCTGCAATCTTAATCCAATCCCTGGGTTGGATATTCTCAGAGAATTTATTAAAGATCTGTCTTCCTCGAATATTGGCAATCTCCTCCAATTCTGGCACTGCGGATATAAGTTCTTCTGCCGTGAAGGCGGAATGAACCCCCCCAGTTAGGTAGTCCAGCCTACTGGCAATAGTACCGCCGGTTGCCAGTATACTTATAGTTGGCTTCTCGGGATCTATCTTGTGCTCTTTTAATTTAAATTCTTCCTTCTTTCTTCCTTCTTTAATCTCTTTCATGTTCTTTATCTTCTCTTTTTTAATCCCAATGTTATAGCCACTCCCCAGTTTTATAACGATATGCTTATCGTCCGCTAACTGAGGTCTTTCCATCAAGATCCCTGTGAATTTTTTATCGGTTGTCTCTATTTCTACCTTACTTCCTGGTTTAATTGTCTCCATTTCATAAACCCATCTCTTTGTTGTTTTTCCCTTAGTTAAGTAGTATTTTGCTTCGACACTTAATAAATTATTCCATATCCCTCAACCTCCCAAAATAGAATATTCTATCATTTTCTACGCCATAAATCTCGAATTCATCGAGATTCCTGCTCATGAAGGGTGAGAGCATAATCCCCTGGGTTATATCGGTTCCCTCTGTGATGAAGTTTAGAGATGGGATCTGTATCAGGATTTTTCCGTTCCAGTTTCCCTTAAGAAAACACTTGATCTTCTCAGACCTTATCTCCTCTCTCAAAGCAAGGGCTGGATGGTCGTGGGCAATTACCAGAACCTTGGAACTCTTGAAGTCCTTGTCCGAGGGGATCTTATGACCATGAGTAATGTAGATCTTTCTTTTCTTGAAGAAGTAATGGGGGAGTACCTTTACGCCCTTTTTACCTGCTATGGGACCAATAATCGTGTCGTGATTTCCCTTTATCAGGACTATCTCTCTGGAATAATCGCTCAGGAAATCGAGAAAATTCAATACTTCATTCCACTCCTGGTCCGAGATCCTGCCGAATTCGTGCTTCAGGTCGCCATTTATAATTACTCTACTAACCCTTATGGAGGAAAGAATTTCTCTGAGGTATTCAACGATCATCCCGTACTGAAATCTTGGAACCAGAAATCCTCGTGCATTCAACTCCTCTTCATAGCCCAGGTGCAGGTCTGCGAATATTACAGTATTCTCTTCTCTCAGGAAGAGGGTAAGTCCATGTATCTCGATTCCTGGGACCAATTCTTTATGCTGCATTTTTATTGATCCTATCCAAGATGGCCTGATGCATCCTAATTATGAATTCCATGCGATCCTCCATTCTCATGATATCCATATAACCCCTGGAAATCAGATTCAGAGAGAATGGTGAGGGTATATCAGTAGATATTGTCTCGATCTTAATCCCTCCTCTCCTTATCAGATCCATTATCTCCTCTGCATGCTGAATGTCCATCAAATCTTCTAAGACCTCTCTTCTTGCCTCTTTAAGGATTGAAAACTCACCGGGAAGCCTCTTTACAAAATTCAGAAGAATCTTTGAGCCGATCTGCTGCATGCCGACCGATTTTCTATGTTCTTTATAGAATCTCAGAATCATCAGGGAGCGGGTTGCACAGTGTCTAAATCTCCTCGCAAGGACCTCTGTATTATCAATAGCCTTTGCCAAAACACCCCTCAGATCCATCCCCTTAAGGTCTTCAAGTGCCCGTAATGCCTGTATC
>QMZG01000047.1 GCA_003663045.1 Candidatus Altarchaeales archaeon | reverse complement strand
GACAGAGTAATAAGCGAGATGTCCCACATCCAATCTCGAGTCTCTAACTCTTTCATAAAACCGATTATCATCGAATTCTTCGAGTTCTTTAGTGAAATTGCGTATTAACCTCCTCTTAATTTCCTTAATTTCTTCCACCATCAGGTCTCTGTTTTTGTCTATGTAGGTGTTGATTCTATTTGCAGAATCAAGAATTTTTTTCTTTGCAGATTTCTGTTCATCTGTTAAATTCTCATCCTCTAAGAGAGATACAAAGCCTCCAATAGCTCGTAATTTAGCTCCGAAATCGTGTCTATCTGTCGAGAGTTTTTCAGGGAATATATCCACGAAACCCTTAGATTCAACCCTCTTTGGAATTGTAACGATAAATGTAGTTCCTTTACCCAGACCATCGCTCTGCGCCTCTATGTTCCCTCCAAGCCACTTTGCAGACTCTAAGGCATTGGCTAATCCCTCTCCAGATCTGCCAAAGCCTTTAACTGTCTTGGCCTCGGGAACCATGTATCCTCTCTCAAATATCCTCCCCAAATTTTCCTTAGGTATCCCAATCCCATTATCTGTGACTGAGATTACTACGTTGCCATCCTTCTCACATGCATTAATGATAATCTCGCTTGCTCCATACTTCCTGGAATTATGGACCAATTCCGTGAGGATTCTCTCCCGAACAAGGTATTTGATTCCATAAAGAGAAATATTCTCAGAAGAAAGCCTGGTTATTTTCTCTGCCTCAGCCCCCTCGACTGCCTCGTCTATTATATCCCGGAGTCGGAATTCCTCTACCTTTTCAATACCCTCTCCCCTTTCTAAATCCTGACGCATCTCAGAATTTATCTCTAATGCCTTCTTTATGGCTGGTTTAATATATTCAGAGATATATTCCTTGATCTCGGTTACTTCTAATTTTTTTATATCTGATTTTATTTGCGTCAATTCATTTTCTGTTTTATTTGTGAGTTCGATAGCCCAATTCATCAGCATTGTTTGATGCAATTCCCTGGAGCGTTCCAGTATTTCATCCAATTCCTTATCTCTAACCGCACGATAGCTACTGGCTAAATATTCCCTGCTGACCTCTCTGTTAAATCCATCCTCTCCGTAGTAAGCCAGCAACATGAATTCGGAAAGGGCGGCTACGGAATTCAAGAATTCTTCTGGTGTTTCGTATTTAATCAGTGCCTGTGCATTTGCCTGATACTCCTGAATCTTCTTAATTAAGTCTTCCTCCAGATTCTCGCTCTCTGGAATTCCCAGTTTCCCGGCGATCTTTTTGAGGGTTTCTTTATCTGCACTCTCAACGGCATCCTCTATATCCTGATAGGTTACACCAACCCTGTGGGCATATTCATGTCTTGCAATATCTATCAGCCTTTGCTCGAATTCCTCCTCTGACAGGAATTCGCTGAGCCATTGTAAATTCTCCAGAACGGTGTATGGGATGTAAAGCGTTCCTGTTAGGTCGGTCTCGATATAGGGGGTTTCATCGGTTACCACAACCCCATCATACCTGGTTTTCTCGGTTATTATCCTCTCAACATAGTTGAAGATATCGCTTTTTTCATATTCACTCAGTTTTTCAGAGCCTATTTTTTTAATCAGCAATTCCCCCATATCCGGAGGCAGGAGGGTCGGGCGGTTTCCTTCATCCCGCCTCTCCCCTAAATGAATTCCTAAACTATCCAATGCATCTAAAAAACGAGCCTTTCTCTTCCGGCTGAAGCGATTATAGTAAGGATTTCTGGTGAGTTCTCTGCGAATTGCATCTACACTACCTTGTAAGTTAAGGGTGTTAAGGATGGTGGCGAATGGACCCCTCCTTTTAATGGTTTTCGATATCGAGTCTGCACCCCTCCAGGCCCTTGTGCTTTGGGTCACCGATCGCCCATCAATGCTCGAAGTCACATGAGGGGATGATTCCCTCTCCTCTGTACTCTGAGTCACCGATCGCCCATCAACGCTCGCAGTCTCCACTTCCCCGCTTTCGGTGGACCTGAATCTTCTTTCAACATACACCTCAACTTCATTAGGTTTATCTCTCCTGTAGGTGAGTTTAAATTCATAACCTAATGTTTCACCGCGTTCTTCTTCAGACACAATCTTTACGACATCATCCAGAAACTCCTCCAACACCTTACCGTAGAAAAAGCCTTCCTCGACAAGCTCTCTAATCCTACGTTCCACATTCCTGAGGAATTCCTTCATACGTCCCTCAGGCAGTTCAGAGAGCTTAAATTTATCATTAAACAACTCATCCAGCTGCGCCTTGCTGGGTTTGCCGGGTTTTTCCCGTATCTTCTTTGGTTTCTTTTTCTTAGCCTCTTCTTCCGCTTGCTCTATCAACCTATTGAAGTCATCACTGAAGGTGAAGTAGATGCCTGACGTCTCATCTTTCCTATATCTCCTCCCTCTTAACCTCTCTTTCCCCAAACCTTTTGCAGTCTCATGGTAGGTAACAGCAAGCCTGAATTTATTCCCATCCTTATCTCTGATTACCTCAACGTCATGGGATGTCTTGTGTGAATCATATATCGTGACATTAAGCCTTTTGAAATAGCCTCTACTGTCGCCGGCAAGCTTGTCATTCAAGATGGTTTCCGCGTACTTAATGAAGTCCTTTATCACCTTCTCCGTCGGTTCTCCCGATAGTTCCGCTGATATGATTCTATACTCCCTGAGTTTCAGCTTCTCCTTAAGTTCCTCCACCATCTCATTGATTCTCTCTTCCACTGAACCCCCCTCTTCTCTGAGTTTGTTCCAGTAACTCTCCGGCACCATCTCTTTCACATGCTTCCTTGCATGCTTCCTTGCTCGTTTATCCCTCGTCCACTCCATCCGGATATCCCATTCCTTCAGGGCAACTTCCTTCAGAACATTCACAAGTTTTTCTGTGGCATTTTTTTCTGTGATACCTTGGAGATCAGAGAGTTCAGATTCTATTAATCTAAGAATTTCTTTTCTGTGAGCCTCCCTGAGATACCCTATTTTGACTCCGGTTGTGTCTGCCAGCCCAACCAGAATGTCTTCATTGAATTCATCGAGGCCGTAGTTTTCATTGAATTTCGTGTTCAGGGTGTCCAGCTCCTGTTTCATAACGGCGAGAACTATTTCCTTAAGTTTCGGGAAGTTGCTGAATTTCTCGGCTATTTCCTTCAGGGCGAGTATATGGTATCCGTCTGATATTGCAGCATCTTCCTCCACCTCTTTGTATTTATCCCCTGTGAGAGCATCCTTCAGTATGTGATATCCTTCATGCCCCAATGCATCGTATACGAGATACATGGGCGCGTCTCCTACGACACGTATCACACCGAATCTATCCACGACGAGGACTGGCACCATGGCTCCCTCAACAATCCCGTGGAAGGTTGTCACGATTTCATCTCCTCTATCCCTGACCATCCTATTAATCTCTTTTCGGCTGATGAACTGCATTAGGGTGATCCCCTGGGCTCTCAGTTTCTCATGTTCTTCCGTGATTAAATCCTCTACTATCTGGATCCCATGCTTCTCTCTCAGTTCCTCACGTTCCTCATTGGTTAACTCATTGACTTGCTTTGTCAGATTCTTAAGCGGCCCATAGAACTCAAGATTCTCAGCAAGCAATGCATTGACTTTATTAATGACATCTCTCGAATAGCCGATGATTTTTGGATGGGATCTCCTCGATTCTGAAGAGGGATCGGATTCTGCTTTTGTCGATGTAGTGCCTAACTCATCAGCACTCAGCATTTCCTTCAGCTTAATAAATTCCTCAGTCGTCCCTATACCGGGACAGAGAATTCTTACCTCGTTCATCAGCCTTCTTATCCTTTCTTTTCCAACAACCGGAGAAATTCTCTTTAGGATCTCGAGAGAATTCTTCCTGATGTCCTTATCTTCAGAACCCAAGCTTGCTATTAATCTTGCAACCTCATGCTCTGGATTCTTTGAATTCCTTATATCTTTTTCAATTTCCTTTAACTCTGCAGTACCTCCGTAAGGTTCTAAGTCCTCTGGAGTTAGATCTGATATTTCTGGCTCAACTGACATGTAATCCCTGAATGAACCTTCCTTAGCAAGTCTTAACTGTGCATAGTAGCTCTCATCCACGGGATCCAGACCAAATTCCTTCTGTATGAAGATTATATTTTCATTTAATCTGCCAAGGGCATCAAACCACGGATTCTTCTTCAATTTCTTAGCTATTAAGAATGGACACATTATGGCATAACCCTCAGAGACATAATCTGCCCCTGAAATTGAGAAAACCTTATTGGAATCTGACAGGGTTCTTATAACCCCGTGAGTCAATTCGTGAAGAATTCCATAGCCGAAGATAAGTCTTGCCTGATCCTCATTTTCAGATCCAATTGGGCTTAGATAGATTACAATTCCATTCTGGACTGAATCATGCATGCTCCTCCAGTTTCCACGCCTGAATTCTATCTTAACCTTTTCAAGTTTTCTGCACTGCTCATTAGAGAGATTAAGAATTTCCTTATATACATTGATTAGTTCATCCCTGAAGAACCTGTTGAATTTCTCTACATGATTTGGATTCTCTGGATTTAGTTTGAAGGGAATAGGCATCTTTATATCCCCAGATTTCCTTGCCTCCTCGATCAATCCACTTGCATTCGAAATTGCTTTAATCCCCAATTCCTCCCCTTTTGAACGAATCGCTTTCCATTCCCTCTTAACGAGCTGTATCTCAGTATTGCAGGATTCCTTGATGGATTCTAAGCTCTGCCTGAGCTTTATCCTTACCTCAATCCCTGAAGCTACATCAATATCGTGAATCCTATCAAGGATGCTCTGATGGAATTCTATTTCATCATAAAGGAATTCTCTGAGTTCTGGCTCAATCTCAAGAATCTTGTTACAACACTCTGCAGCCTCACGAAATCTATTTAGGTTGTTATAGGCCAAATTCTTTATTATCAATGGATACACATACTCAGGGTCTATGTTAAAAGCCTTGTCAGCCCATTCTATAGCTTTTTCATTATCCCCAGATTTTAGGAGAATCTCTGCCTTTGTGGTTAATGCCTTAACATAATCTGGCTTTATTTCAAGAGCCTTCTCAATAGACTCTTTGGCTGCATCAATCTCACCCAACTGTAGATGATTGTATGCCTTATTATTCCATGCGATCTCATTCTCTGAGTTTACCTCTATAATCTTATCATACGCCTTAATAGCCTCATCGAACATCCCTGCCTTTGTAAGATACTGTGCCTCATGGAGCCGGAAATCCATATTCTCTGGATTTATCTCTATAGCCTTGTTGCATGCCATAATGGCATCTTTATACAAATCTCTTCTGTAGAATAAACCACCTATGTCATCCCATATCTCTGCATCTTTTATCTGAATATCCCCCATCCTTTTTACCAGTTCTCCATCCCCGGAAGCGATAAAAATCTTGGGTTCCTTCAGAATTCTGGCATGATCTACCTCCGTTAATGTAAATACGTATTTTGTCTTTTCTGAAGGAACCTCTACCTCTGCCCCCTGTGACGGATCAAATACAGTCTTACTATCTGGATAGATTACCTTAATAAGCCCATATCTCAGACTATTCTCTTTCCCAGATGTTGAGAGGTTACTGAGAATATTCTTTGCAAGTTTATCGGCATTCTCAGCCAGTATTGGAGATTCCTTGAACTCCCCTGATCTAAGCTCTTTAGCTATAATTTCTCTATTCAGAATTCTTGTGGCTGTGTCCTTTAATTCAGATATACTTACATCTCTTATCTCATTGCTGGCATTCTTGATAGTTCCCTCATCGGCACTCAGATTCTTTAGCTGGGAAATAAGATTCTTCTCCACAACATTCCTGAGAACAGCCTCTATCTCACTAATCTTCGTTGACTTAATATCACTCTCCGGGATGGATTTCTCTACGGGTTCTATGGCATCGAAAATCATCCCGGGATCCTGCTCATACTTTTCTATTAGAACGTTGAATGACCTTTCGGCGAATTCGCTTTTACTTGCGGCGGTTATCAGAAGTTGGGCTATATTACCGGTTGTCAGCTCCTCTTTTGGTGTGTTCTCCATATGGGCCATTAAGCCTTTATTCGTAATGGGGCTTTCTCTACCGAAGAATTTGCCTGGGGATTCTAATGGCTTAATCCTTTTTATCTCAAATCCTTCCGGAACCTCTACATCAAGAATCTCCACCCGTTCAGCATATCCGCTTGTGAAACCAGTAATCCCTTCTAAAGTGAATTTCAGTTCTCCTTTGTATTCGTATGGTGTCTCCTCTCCGGTTTCTAAATCGATTGTAGTTTTTGAATGTAGATATGTTAACTTACTTATCCTCCCCTCTCCCGGTGAAAAGAGTAATTCACTTCTATCAAGAGTTACATCCTCCGGTAGATCTTTAACTTCGATATTAACCCACTCTTTATAATTAGCCTCTCTAAATACATCAATTCCTTTTCCTACCCCCACTAACCCGGTAGTTGGGTCTACTGGGATAAAGCTACCATCGCTTAGTTCCGTTTCATCCCAAGCATGATAAACATCCTCACCTAGATCATATGCCTTAAATAGCTTTTCATTTGTATCCGAACGAATTATATTCGTGGCTTTACCTGCTTGGGGAGCAACTCCGAGATCGGCTTCCTGAGCTAAAACAGCATATAATGCAGAAAAGACCTTGCAGATACCAACACCCTTGTCAACAGCTTCAGAAAGTTTAATTTGCTTTCTAGCCTCTTCTTCCAATCTCTCTTTGCTCCAGTCATGAGGATATTCTATATTTTCCCTGACCATATCGACAATATGATATATCCTCTCTTTCTCGGGTAGGTTCCTCAAATTTCTGGCCCTCTCTTTTAATTGCTCTATTTTATCACTGCTATCGATCGTGATCGAGTTATATAAAACATTCCCTTCTCCTATTTTAACAGAATGCCTCTCAAGGGTTACCTGAATTGGTATCTTCTTTCCAGAAGTTAGATCAAGCTCGGGGGTTGTAACTTGAATCATATCAACGGCCTTTAATTTTGAAGCCCCTATAATAATTCCATCTATCACCTGCCCCAGATTACCCATATCTGCTTTATTTATCTCACTAATTGCTCTGTTAATAGTTCCCTCATCGGCACCCAGATTCTTTAGCTGGGAAATAAGATTCTTCTCAACTATGTTCTTCGTCCACTTTACCCTATATCCAATGTTATTCCCTGCTATATCTTCAATAACCTCAAGAATTCTCTCACCTATGTTCTCTCTATTTACATCGGAATTCCTACCAAGATTTCCTTCTATGACCTTAAGATTCTCAATGTGGGCTTCATTAAGGAATTCTAAACTAACTCCCTTCGGCTTGATACTCTTCAAAGAATTCATACTAAATCCTTCCAGGGTGAATTCCTTTCCAGCCTTAACATTCAGGGTATTGAGTTCCTGCTGTGCCTTTGCTAATATAATCTCTGAAGCAGATGGATCAATCTCTTGTAGATACTGAGCCATCATTTTGTATTCCAGAATGCTCAAACCATCCGAAATCAGGGCAGATTTTTCCAACGCATTAATGTCAGAACTCGGAAGAAGTCCGGATACCTCTCTCATAAAGATGTCCAACTCGTGGACTGAGAGCGCATCCCGGGCAACCCATAGGGGGGCATCCTCTGAAACCAATATCTTTCCATCTGGAAGTGTTGCCGATACGATCTTTCCATTGTTATCCTTGATGATTCTCTGATCGCCTTCAGATAACCTACATATCTCATTTAGTTTATCCTCCTTAATGATATCAACATCAAATCCGTTATTTCTTAATGCCGTAATTGTTGGATCATTCTCTCCAATGGATTTTGCCCATTCCTTTAGTGGATGATCCTTGGGAAGTTTGTTAATCAATTCTCTAGGAGCAGTATCCACTATTGTGGTTTTTGCCACCGCAATTGGAATCCCAGCTTGAATTCCAGCATGAGAAATTTCTGAATGAGTTTGAGAACTGACCATAATCATGGCTTCATGAACAGCAACATCCACCCCCTTCGTGTTAATTAAATTCGCAAATAATTGCGGATTACTCTGTAATGACATCACAGCATTCTCTATCCCCAACTGATTGAAGAATTTGGCTGCATCTATTGGATTTACGAGAGAGGTGAATCTAGAGACTAAGTCAAAGTTTTCTTGTAAAAGCCAATCTAATTTCTGCTCAAAATCCAGGGGTGTATTTACTCCAGGATCCAGGTTTTTGATAAATAGGGATAGATCCTCCTGGATAGATTGACTGAATTTCATAGCGAACTGTTCTGGAGTCCATCCATCGTTCAGCTGGAGATTACCAAACCTAATCTGTTCCCGGATTACCGTTTCTATTCTCTGTGCACTAAGACCAGAATTAACCAAAAGCTTAGCAAACTCTTTAGCGGTGAAGCCATTATTAAAGGTTACTCTCCCATTATCTATGAAAGAATTAACTACATTAACAATTGTAGAGTTAGGCGCTACATCCAGTCCAATATTTGTATAGCGAGAGGTTACCACATCTGCAGTCCACCCTGGCCCATATTCATTTATCAATTGAGCAAGTTTCTCAATCCCGAATTCGTTAATTGCATGTGTGTATGTCTCTGGAGTTGTTAAACTGATGAATCTTGCTACGGACTCTGCACTTACAGTCTTTAATCTGAAAATATTCTCTACCCCAATCTTATTCACAGAACTAACAACCTCCGGATTTGCAGCCCTGAAGAAATTAGCTGTCCACTCAACTCCTGCATTATTG
>QMZG01000046.1 GCA_003663045.1 Candidatus Altarchaeales archaeon | reverse complement strand
ATATATTTAGTTCTGATAGGAAAGAAGAAGGGGCCCCGGGTGGCGAGTTTTATATTGAGTCTGGATAAGGAATTTGTGCGGGGTAGATTTAAAGTGGAGTAAGTTACAAAGTTATATCCACATAACCCCATACCCTCAATTTAATTATAATATTCTCTCTGACTTTTAATCAACAAAATATAATAATTATGGAGACAAAAATGTTTCGGGCGGTAATCTCAGATACAAAGGCATGGAAAAATAGCATAGACGCGATAGCGGCATTGATTGATGAAGGAACCCTGCAGATAGATGAAAAAGGAATTAAACTTAGAGCAATGGATCCATCCCAGATAGCATTGGTTGATCTCGAACTTCCTTCGAGTTCATTTGAAGAATATAAGGTAGAAAAGCCGGTTAATATTGGAATAGATTTTACAGAATTATCTAAGATTACAAAAAGGTCTAGAGCAGAGGATAAAATCGAGTTATCTTTAGAAAACAGACTCAAGATGGTGTTCAAAGGTGAAACAACGAGGAGTTTTTCCCTAGCAATAATCGAGTCTACATCCTCGCCCCCAAAAGAACCAAATATAGAATTTACCGCAGATGTTAAGATTGGAGCTAATATGCTAAAAGAGGCATTGAAGGATGCAGAGCTGGTTAGTAATCATGTGGTAATAAAGCTCAACGATGGCTTTGGAATAAAGGCAGACGGGGATGCGGGAAGCGTTGATATAAAATTCCAAGAGGAAAATATTCTTGGAATGAATGTAAAGGAGGAAGTAAGAGCGGTTTTCGCCCTAGATCATTTGAATAATCTGCTAAAGGCATCGGATCCACAGTCCATTATACTGATAAAAATGAGGACAGATGCACCTTTAAGGATAGAGTACGCTATAGGCGATGGCAGAGTAATCTATTATCTTGCCCCAAGGATTGAGAGCGTCTAGCCATAGAGCCATGCCCTTCTCAGTTTATCCTCCTTTTTCCTCTTCTTTTTTAGTGCTTTCTTTTCCTCTTCGGTTAATTCTTCGTCTTTCTCTTCCTGTTCTTTTTCTTCATCCATTTCAGAGCTCAACAATCCCTTATTTTTGATTCGAATTCGGTAAAGCTTTGTGATTTCCTGAAATGCTCTAAATCATTGCGTTTTGCGATTTTAGGACCATCTACTCTTTTATTATATTTTATCTTTGCACCATATTCCTGCTTAAATCTTCTTTTAATCTCTTTGAATGGGTTATCTAAATTATCAGGGTTAGTAACATTATAACAGCCAAGAAGCCATGATTCTATGGTTTGTTTAGCGAAATGAAGCATTATATCTTCGTCATTTACTTCTCCTTCTAATCTACTTTTAAAGTCTTGGTCATTATCATAATCCACTAGGACTATTTTCTTTTCACAGTTCTCAAGTCGGTTATATGCTAAAAATCTCCATTTCTTTAGTAGTCTATATTTCCCTCTCGTATGAACTATTTTAGCTTTAATCTCCAATTTCTCTTTAATAACATCCATTATCTCTTTTCCACTTGGTTCTTCCATGACGATGCCTATCATTCCTCCCTCTCCTTTTCAAATTCATCACTATAATAGATTTCACCCAGGCTTACCCCATATTTTTTCATTACTTTCCTTAACTTTTCTGTATCTTTGATTCTTCGTGCTTCTGTAGCCCCATTTACTCTCTCAACGATTATTATTTCATTAGGCTCGCATCTATCTATAAAATAGGGGGAATGGGTTGCTAGTATAATTTGGGCATCAGAATCCTTCATCAAATTGACCAGAAACTCAAGTAGCCTTGAATGAATATAATTTTCAGGTTCTTCAAAGCAAAACAAGGGTTTTTTTATCTTTGTTTTATAATCACCATATGGAGGCCCAAAGAAATCTGTAGTATGTAACGCGGTTATGCAACCAATTATCTTGAGGCTTCCATCGGACATATTCCACAAGGGAAAAGGCTCTTTAAATCTTTTTTCCTTTAATGCCATGTATATGCCTCCTCCCCTCGGCATAATCTTTAAACCCTCTACATCCTCTATCACTTGCAGAAGCTCAGATACCCTATCAAAGGTTTGTTTACTTTCCAGATATAGTGTGTGTAGAACCTCTAGAATGTTACTTCCGTTTTCATCGATAATATAATTTTGCAAGGATTTTCGTACCCTCCTTTCCGGCTCTTTCATTTCCTTTGGATAAAATTCATAGAGCTTTACGCTTTTCATGAACTCAGAAAATCTGTACAGGGATTTTCGGGTATCTTCTGAAAGGGTAGGGTAGGAGCCACTAAAAATAAGACTCTTTACATTAGAGTAGAGCATCTCCTTTATTGTATCCCCACGAGTGAACGTTAATGTATAGGTATCCTTTCTGTCCTCCCATCTAATGATCTCTTCACCTCTGTCACTCTTGATCCTTATCTCATCGTCTTCGATCCTTATATCCTCGTTCACCCCTGAAAATGAGATTCTATATGTAAACTCTTCCCCATTGAGTTCTACAACGGCCTCTATGGAAATATTATTTTTATAGTCTCTACCATAGACAATATCCTTATAGCTTTCTTCCCTTCTATGTATAGCAATCTTCAAATTCCTCTCATCCATAAGATTGCTTAAAAATTTTATGCAGTCTATAATGTTGCTTTTTCCACTGTTGTTTCTTCCGATCAAGACATTAAATTTTTCAAAATCGACCTCGAAATCCCTCAGAGATTTGAAATTTCTTACCTTTAATCTTTTGATCATTTTTAATTAGTAGGTATTAGGTATTGTGTCTTTAAATCTATGGAACTATCTCCTCTTTATATACTCGGCAATACTCTCAAAGAATACCCTTCCATCACCCTCATCAATTTTATTTCTTGTCCACTCCGCCTTATTAATCCCTTCCATAACCCTCTCTGGATGTGGCATCATTCCCAAGACATTCCCCTCTGGATTTGAAATTCCTGCAATGTCATACAAACTTCCATTGGGATTCCATGGAAATTCCCCCTCTGCTTCCTTTCCATCCGAATGACAGTATCTGAATACAATTTGTTTATTATCGATCAACCTCTCCAGAAATTTTTCATCGTTCTCACCAAATGTAAATCTTCCCTCTGCATGTGCCACTGGGATCTGAAGTACCTCGCCCTTATCGATCTTTTCTGTAAAGGCGCATTTGTTGATGTGTTTTACATAAACGGGTCTGCATTGAAACCTTGCATTTAGATTTGTCGTTAAAGCGGCAATAGGTTCCTCAGAAATTCCCTCGAAGCCAGGCAAAAGACCCAACTCGAGCAAAATCTGAAATCCATTGCAGATTCCTCCAACTAAGTAGCCATTAGCTACGAATTCTTCTATATCCCTCATCAACTTACTTTTAATCCTGGCAGCAAATATTGCTCCAGCCCTGATGTAATCGCCAGCAGACCAGCCACCTGGAAGCATCATGATCTGATAATCAAATAGGTTTCTTTTTTTCTTTTTTGGAACATCCCCAGTTAATTGCTTTAAGTGAACCAGCTCCGCCTCTATGCCCACCTCCTCAAATGCTGTTTTGGTTTCCTCCTCGCAGTTTGTTCCCTCCATTATTAGAATACATGCTTTGGGCATTTAAACCTCCCTCTCAACTGCAGAATTCCATTTTTCCCTCAATTCATCAAGCGAGAGATTCAATTCCATTTCCCCATCCCTGATTCTAATTTCCCTTTCTTTTGTAACACTCCCGATCTTTTTACAATGAGAAACGATATTTTCAAATCTTTCCTCATCCTTTTTCTCTATCTCCACTAACCATCTCCCATTGGATTCAGAAAATAATTTAAAGTCCGTTCTCAACCCATTCATTTTACTTAGATCCAAATCTACACCAAGGTCGCCTCCAAAAGACATCTCTGCAATTCCCACCATTAGACCACCCTTCGAGAGGTCGTGACAACTTTTCACGAGGGAATTATCCATTGCTCTAAGCAATGAATTTATTTTTTCTTTGGTTTTTTTGGGATCTACCTTTGGAATAATCCCATCATTTAAACCAAGAATCTGGTAATACTCGGAGCCTGCCATCTCCCTCTCGGTTTCTCCAATAATGTAGATCAAATTTCCATCTTTTTTCAAATCTACCGAGACCACCTTCCTTACATCCCTCACTATCCCTATCCCCATAAGTGTTGGCGTTGGAGCTACCGAACCCAGAGAACCTTCATTATAAAAGCTAACATTTCCCGATACGAAGGGAATTCCAAATGAATTTGCGGCAAAATAGAGACCTTCACAGCATCTTACAAATTCCCCCAGTATGTGCTCTTTTTCGGGGTTACCAAAGTTTAGACAATCCGCAAGGGAATGCGGAATGGAATTTACCGCAACCAGGTTTCTGATAACCTCTTCTATAGCGCTAGCTGCGCCCCAATATGGATCCAATTTACAGAATATTGGATTTACATCACATGTTATGGCTAAACCCCGAAGGCTGTCCTTCAATGGTTTTATAACAGTAGCATCACCATGCGTTTGCTTATTTATCAGACCCTGCATCGGTTTTAGGATTGTAGCAGCACGAACCTCATGGTCGTATCTCCTGATAACGGACTCTTTGCTTCCGATCCTCGGGGAACCTAATATTTTTAATATGACCTCTTCTAAATTGGGTGGATTAAAATCAATATACCTTTCTTTTCTCTCCACAATTCTATATGGTCTTTCATATCTTACCCCCTTAATAAGAAATTCCAAGTTGAGATCAAGGACAACATTTCCTTTATAAATTGCCTTAATTCGTTTTGAATCATTAACCTCCCCAACAACGGTGGCGGGAATATCCCAGAATTCAAATATTTCCAGTACCTTTTCAACATTCTCTGGCTTTACACAAAGCATCATCCTTTCCTGTGATTCAGAAACCCAGATTTCCCAGGGAGCCATTCCCTTTTGTTTTAATGGAATCTTATCCAAATGGACTATAGCTCCCTTTCCCGCAGCGTACGCCATTTCACTTGCAACACATGATAAGCCCCCACCTCCAAAATCTTTCATTCCCGTAAGGAACCCTTTTTCATTAATCTCTAGACAGGCGTGTATCAAAGGTTCCTTCATGATTGCATATCCCAGCTGAACTGCGGGAATCTTCTTTTCACTTTCCTCTCCCAGTTCGGCGGAGGCAAATGTTACTCCATGAATTCCATCTCTGCCTGTTTTTCCACCCGCCAGTATGTAGACATCCCCAGTATTACCAGCCATGCTCCTAACAATCCTGTCTTTCCTTACGATTCCTATACAACCAACATTAACTAAGCAATTTCCAACATAGGATTCATCAAATTCGATCATCCCAGCTACGGTTGGGATACCAACCCTGTTTCCATAGTCAGAGATCCCAGAGACAACCCCTTTAAAGAGAAACAGGGGATGCTTTGTTCCCGATGGAAGTTTATCCTCTGGAAGATTCAATGGCCCAAAGAATAATGGATCTACTAAAGCTATAGGTTGGGCACCCATGCATACAACATCCCTCAGAATTCCTCCGATTCCAGTAGCTGCTCCTCCATAAGGATCGAGGGCAGAGGGATGATTATGTGATTCAAGAGCGACAACATATGCATACTCATTGTCAAATTCTACAACACCGGCATCCTCTGAAATTACACAGATATTCTGCGGTGCCTTTATCTTAAATATTGTCCTCTCCAGTATGGGCTTGCTTGTCTTATAACAACAGTGTTCACTCCATGACTGGGCAATAGATTCAAGTTCAACATCGGTAGGATTCCTATTTTCCCTCTTGAAATAATTCTGAATCCTCTTCATTTCATCTAAGGATAAAGCGAGGGATCTATCTCTACTTATGGCTTCCAGTTCGGGATCACTTGCCTCCAAGATATTAATTTCATATAGGTTATCTAGAATCTTTCTATAAAGTTCGGACATTTTATAGAGAATTAAATATCAGAAGAATTAAATTGATTCAAGTATTTCCTCCACTATCCCTACTTCAAAACCCTGTCCTTTATCCCAATCAATTCATACCTCTCCTTTAATCTCTTACTTGCTCTCACTACTTTGTACCTATCATAAACTAACAGAATTATAATCAAGATTGCAATTATTATCAATATCCAATACCATGGTGGTAACACATAGAGAGTAATCTCCCTTGTAGAGAATACTTCTTTCACCTCCTTTTTTTCGGGCTTTGCAATAGCCAACTCAGTAACAGCCCCTTCTATATGTCTCTTAGCATCATTTATCGCAGTCCTGGTTTTATCATATTCCCCATTCACCCAATACTCATTTGCCCTATCAATACTTGCCTTGGCATCCCTCAGTGATCTAAAAACATCTTTGACATCAACACCCTTTAATCCCGTCTCCACGGTTTCACTCCATATATCCTCCAATAACTTATCCAATTCCCCTATCTGTCTTCTAAGTTCCCTTTCGGGCTCAGGTGGTCTTTCCAGTACCACAAGTCTTATATGCCTTTCATCTGTAGCGTGCTCAGCGATAGCCTTCAGAATTAGATCATAATCCCCAGTAGCTAGATCTAAAGGAATAGACACCTCTATAATAAAGCTCCTTCTTGAATCTGGCTCCATATTATCGATCTCTTCTGGAACTATCTTATCTATAATGACAGGCCCTCCTATGTAAACAGTAACATCATTCAGAGTAAGATCGCCGGTGTTCTCAACTATCACCAGTAATGGCTTTAATTCACCCTTAAATATATAAACCTCATGGGGATACCTATAGATAGAAATCTCCCTCTTCATCACTGCCGGGGGTATCACAATAATAGAAGGCTCTTCTTTCACCTCTCTCCGGCGCCTCCTTTTTATAATGGTAGTAGTTACAGGAACAGTTGTGGTGGTAACGGGAACTATTGTAGTTGTGGTAGTAGTTGGTCCAGGTATCTGAATGGTAAATGTTGCTTCACTCCATACCTGAACATCTTGATATGAAACGGTCGCTCTAAACCTGTATGCCCCTGGAATAGCATCTAAGGGGATATACAAAACTGGAACCATGTAGATAGTATTATTCACCGCAATGGTTTCTGTCAAGGAATCAACTATCCTATCAGCAGGATCAATTATCTGATAATTTACCTGTATATCTCTAACACCGGGAGGACTAACCTTTGTAATGGTCACAGTAGCATAAAAGGAATTACCCGGTTCTACAACCCTGTTATTCTCTGGTATGTCTATTGTAATGTCAAACAAAACTGGTGGAATGAAAGGGCCTTCATGATGATAGGTATAATCAGCATTCTGTTCATCACTGGTATTACTTGTAATATTAAATTCACCATCAGAAACCTGAGCCTTTACCCTGTAATAAAGGGGTGCTACTCTATCAGAGTCAGAATCCCACATCTGGAATACATAGGTGTAAATGACCTCCTTTCCAGAACCAGACTCAAAACTTGCATTCACATACGAAGAACCAAATCTTGCAAAATTCATCTCAGAGCTTCCATCCCAGAGAACGATCCTTACCTTTACAAAGCCATTCTGATGTATGTCCTGAAATCCATTATCATCCCTGGCCTTTACTTGGATATAAACCGTTCTTCTATCAGGAAAACTAAATGATGTCTCAGGAATATTATTTGAATCATCAACATAGGAAGAGAATGTCCTTACAGAAACAATCTCTGGGGCAAGATTACCTACCTCTACAGAAGCATCAAATGATGCATAAACAACTGATACTAGGGAATAAACTATAGCAATTCCTATAACCAACTTTATCATATCTTTAAATATCATCTATCTCATTAAAGACTTTAGTAAATGATAATAAAAGCTTTATTCATCTATAACTGCGGTAATCGTTATGCTATTATTACAGATTCCAACAACCCCCGTCTCGGGAATCATTATCGTCCAGTACTCATTCTTCGTAGAAGGTATATCCTCACCCGTAGCAACACCTTCCACTCCCAGATCAAACCCACTCTCTGTTACCCAACTAGTACTCAACTTCTTAGAAGCCATGCTATCATAACTTCCAGATGAAATATTATAACTGATATTCCCCACACCTATCTCTCCCAGGGAACAGGACATATCATTCCCACGCACCCTGATATCGATTTGCACATTCCCTTCATTAGTTATATTAGTGCTATTAGCCGTGCTACTATTCTCCCCCAGGTTCATACTACCAAAGCTGATCCCATCCTCCAGAATACTGATAGCAATCAACTGATCTACAGTATTACTCCCAATGCCACTTCCGGTGTTATTTACCGTATCCCAGGCAGTAATATTACAAACCCAGGTCCCATTCAATGCCTCATGCTCCAGAGTAAATGTACAGACGGCGGTAACAGTAGTTCCAGAACCATCAACAAATGAACAACTTGTATTGGTATAATGAACATTCTTATCATCACTGGCATCAGCACTACTTGTCAGATTATAATACAGGGTGGCATTTGCCCCGCCATTAGTAGCCACATCCTGATAACCATTAGCATCTGTTATGGTGGCAGTACAATTTACTATTCGATCATCATTCACAGACAACTGGATTGTTCCGCCGTCATCATCGTTCACAACCACCCCGGTAACGACAGGAACTCCAGTATTCACAGTCAAACTCCTTATCTCACTCTCTCCAGAATTCCCAACAGTATCATTCGCCAACCCGTAGTAAGTGTAGGTTCCATCTGTTAAATTTGTTACATTATTATAAAATCTGTATTGAGTAGAATTGTATTTCTGGAATTCCGAGAGGTAGTGCATTTTAATCTCCTCAGCACTCAAAGCCCTGTTGTATAT
>QMZG01000045.1 GCA_003663045.1 Candidatus Altarchaeales archaeon | reverse complement strand
GAAATAGTGAGTTGGGTTATTTATCCCAAGGCTGTTATTGTTGGAAATGAGGTGAGTATTTCTGTTGATGCAGTTGATAATTATCAGCTGGATAGTATCTGGGCAGTGGTTCAAGGAGAGATGGTAGAGATTTCTGGGGAGTACAAGGCTGATGATTCTGGTAGGTATGAAGTGTGGATATTTGCTAATGATACCTCCGGTAACATTAAAAATGTGAGCGATTACTTTATAGCCTCTGAGCCATTAGAGTTTAATGGTAGGGTAGAGGATGCTAATAAAAGCGGGGTGGAAGGAAGCCTATTAATCTACTTTCCAGGTACCGAACAGGTTATCAGCTCTCTAGAATTTGAAGGCGACTTCAGTGTAGTGATTCCAGATTATGTATATGATCTAAAGTTTGCTGTCTTTGACGAAATGTTGAAGATCAGGCTGAACTATGTCAATGTTTCTGAGGCTGATGGTAAGACCCTTGGCTTGGATAGATCAGAATTGGTGGAGGGTTATCTGGTGACCTATGGTATAGAAAATCCTTACGAGATGAGTAATACCACCATAGTTATTGCTTATTCTGATCTTGATTATGGAAAGGAGAAGTCACTCAGGATTTACGGGTGTGAGGATTGGAATTTCACAGCTCGAAAATGCTTAGGTGATTGGAAAGCTTTGAGTGTAAAACAGAACACCACTGGAGATTACTTTATCCTCGCTCCAGAGAGACTTTCTGCATTCTCTGTCAAGGAGTTGAGGGTCAGGAGGAGACATCATATGACTCTCCTGCTGAATGTGAGTTGTGTGAATGAAACTGCTTTTGTGAAGGTTCTGGGCAGGGAGGAGAAACCATTGAAAGGTGCCGATGTTGATGTATTCTTTGATGGTGAGAAGATTAAACATCTGAGGACGAATGAGAATGGAACTGCATGGTTTGTTCCTACAGAGGAGGGCGAGTACAGGGTTAAGGTTGACAAGAGTGGATATTATAGTGAGAAAAAGACAGTAGATATCCCCGTCTGCCTACCAGAGACTACTACGACTACTACGAGCAGTAGTACTACAATCACCAGTATCACAACCACGACAACCGTTCTGACTACCAGTACCAGCACTACAGTAACGATTACTTCTACTACAGCCATGGTAACGACCACTACTCTACAGTTAAGGGAAACCTGCTTCGATGGAATACAGAATCAGGGCGAAGAAGGGATTGACTGTGGTGGTCCCTGTAAGCCATGTCCAAGAGGGATTGGATGGTTATGGTTGATTCCTGTGATCTTGATTATCGGGGCCTTGATACTTCTGCTGATGAGAAGGGGTGGTAGGAAATGATGAGAAAAATGACCAAAAGAATGAATCTTAAAATCGATGAAATCCCCGTAGAGGATACATACTGTGAAGCATTTGATGGCTTGTTTTCCAGAATTCTGATAACAGCCAAGGATGAGAAGAGACTGAAAAAAGCGGCGTATTCATCAACCTCTTTACCATGCACCGTTTTCGGGGAATCAGAAGGGGGCATAGAAAAATTTCTTACCGAAGATGAAACGCCAGATAGAAGGATGGGAGCAATAGTTCAGATATGGGTAAACTATGGAAAAAATGCGAGGGAAAAATTAGAATACGAACTTGGAAAGAGGATAAGACAGGGGATTTTAGTTGTTCCCACTACCTCCATTTTCAACTATCTGGAATCGGAGGACAGGATCGATACTATGAATAAGGTAGGACACTGTGGTGATGGTTATGAATCTACTGAAAAGAGATATGGAAGGGAAATGATTAACATCCCTTTAATGATGGGTGAATTCCTGATTGAAAGATATCTCGGCTACAGGAAAGGTGTGATGGGCGGCAATATATGGTTCTTCTGCTCTTCAGAGGATGTGGCATTGAAGGTTGGCGACAGGGCAGTGGATGCAATAAGTAAAGTAGATGGAGCAATAACCTCCTTTGATATTTGCTCCGCTGGTTCAAAAGTAGAAACAAATTATCCAGAGATAGGACCTACCACCAATCACCCCTACTGTCCAACCCTCAGGGGAAAGATAAAGGATTCCAGGGTTCCAGATGGGGTGGCTTCAATACCTGAGATAGTGATCAATGGCATTTCTCTGGATGTGGTAAAGGAAGCAATGAGGGCTGCAATCAAGAATGCCACAGATATTGAAGGAATCCTCAAAATCTCTTCCGGGAACTATGGTGGGAAGCTCGGAAAGCATAAAATTTATCTCAGAGATCTCCTTTGAATCAAGTAACCCTTTTCTTTCTTTAAAAAGAAAGAAAATTAAATTTATAGAGATTGATTTTACAATACATCGAGAAGTAAAGGATTTAAATTTGTAATAGAATTTGTTAACATATGAAAGTCAAAACCAGGATAGAGAATATCTTCTGCCTTATAGACTTTAAGCAGGAACTGGAGATCGATGATCGGATGGCAGAAGAAGCGGGTCTGGAAGCGGCGAAGAATCTTTCTAGTTATATCTACACACACCCCGAGCTTCAGACAAAGATGATGATCTTCTCCTCTGGAAAGGTCTTCCTCAATGGTGCAAAAAATCAGGATGAGATCGCATCATCCTTCTGGGCATTAATCAGAAAATTGAGGGAGATTGGAATCAGAATCATTCTAGGACCCCATACAAAAATAGAGATAGAGAATTTACTCGCAACTGCAGATCTCCATGATTACCTTCCAGACCTCGAGATTGATCTTGAGAAAATTTCTATGAAACAAAACGCAACATATGAACCAGAAAAATTTCCAGCAGTATTCCTAAATTTTTTCTCATCTCAAGTAAAAGGATCGGCAATGGTCTTCAAATCCGGAAGGATTCTAATAGGCGATGTAAAATCTCAAGAAGATGCTGACCTGGTTCTTGAGAGGGTTATTGAGACGGTAAGATACTGATTAAGATACTGATCCCGCATAATTAAATCGCAATGAAATCCATATTCCTGAGTTCAGAAGAGCTACAAAGATTGATGAATTATGTAAAGAGAAATGGATTGAGGGAAATAAAGGTCAAGAGCAGGTATGAGATATTTAGGATTGATGACAAGGAAAGGGATGTTGGGATAATTGCCTACAAGACGGGCATGGTTGTCCATAATGATACCGATTCCTCCAGGAGTATAATCAGAAAAATCATAGAGGTTGAGAGGGGATATGACTATGTTCTGGGAACAGATGAGGCTGGAAAGGGGGAATGGTACGGTCCCTTAGTGGTTGAATGTGTTGCACTTACCCCAGATGATATGAAAGGGTTTAGAGAGATGGGCATCAGAGATAGTAAGAAGATTGATAAGAGATCTCTCTTAGAGATGGGAAAGGAATTAACACGATTAAAATTTATAAGAAGACCACTGATACTAATGCCAGAGATATACAATAAAAAATACGAAGAATTTAAGAAGGAAGGGAAGACCCTGAATGATATGCTGGCATGGGCTCATTCCAGAGCCATAAAGGATCTACTCTCTGAATTAGAATTTGAAAATGCTAAAGTAATTATTGACAAATTTGATGTTAAAAAGATAGAGTTTCGTTTGGGTGATTTGAAGAGAGAGAATGTTGAGATAATTCAGAAAACTAAGGCTGAGACAGAGATTCCCGTGGCTGCAGCGAGTGTGTTAGCAAAGTTTATCTTCGAAAAAGAGGTTGATGGATTGAATGAGAAATTTGGTATTAATTTGAGAAAGGCAAAACCTGAGAAAATTCCCGCGGAAATCCTCCCCAAGGTGGCTAAATTACATTTCAAGAATGTGAGAGGAATTTCTTAAGTCTGTAATCCAATTTCTATACATGCCAGAAGTGAAGAAACAGACTAGAGAACCAATTATCTCGGTATTGGGTCATGTGGATCACGGAAAGACAACCCTGTTGGATTGGATCCGTGGTACGGTCGTAGCTTCGAGAGAAGCTGGGGGGATAACTCAGCATATTGGCGCCACGGATGTTCCATTCTCTGTTATAAAAAAGATCTGTGGCCGCCTCTTAGATTCATTGAGTGCTAAGATAAGTATTCGAGGTCTGCTTTTCATCGATACACCCGGACATGAGGCATTCACAAATCTGAGGAAGAGAGGTGGGAGCGTTGCAGATCTCGCAATTCTGGTAGTTGATATAAATGAGGGATTGATGCCTCAAGGTATTGAAACCATACAGATATTAAAGCATTATAAAACGCCATTCGTGGTCGCGGCAAACAAGATCGACCTAATACCCGGATGGAGAACTAATGTTAAAATTGATGAGCAGTTGGAAAGAACGAGGGATGAATTCTATAAGAAATTCTATAGATTAGTGGGTCAATTATCTGAGCATAATTTTGAAGCACATCTCTTTACTAATGTAAGAAATTTTGCTAAACAGATAGCTATAGTTCCCATTTCAGCTAAGAATGGTGAGGGAATCCCCGAGTTATTGATGATCCTGATCGGCTTGGCACAACAATATCTTGGAGAGCAACTTTCCGTGGAGATAGATTCTCCAGCTAAGGGAACCATTCTCGAAGTAAAAGAAGAACGCGGCTTGGGAACGACTGTTGATGTCATAATCTATGAGGGCGTTATCAGAAGGAATGATCCGATTGTTGTTGGCGGCAAGGAACCAATTGTAACGAAGGTCAAGGCATTACTGAAGCCAATGGCATTGGATGAGATGCGCGATCCGAGGGAAAGGTTTCAGAATGTAGATGCAGTATATGCAGCCTCTGGTGTAAAGATCGTTGCCCCAAATTTAGAAGGAGCATTGGCGGGCTCTCCAGTATATGTTGGTGGCTCAGAATTGGTAGAGGATATTAAGAGGGAGATCGAAGATGTTGAAATTCACACAGATAAATTGGGGGTTATTATAAAAGCCGATACAATTGGCTCATTGGAAGCCTTAGTTAAAATCCTTTCAGAGAATAATATCCCTATAAGAAAGGGTACCATAGGTAAGGTATCAAACCTGGATGTGATTGAAGCATACTCTGTGGGGATGGAGAACAGATTTCTGGGGATAATTATTGCATTTAATTCCGAGGTTTTGAATGATGCAAGAACCCTTGCCAGAGACAGGGGTGTGAAAATTTTTGAAAATAATGTGATCTACAAATTAATTGAAGATTACGAGGAATGGGTAGAAAAGGAAAGGGAAATGGATCGCCTGAAAAAAGCAGAAAAAGTGGTGACGCCGGCAAAGATAAAACTACTGCCTAAGTGTGTCTTCAGGCAGAGTAAGCCAGCCATCGTCGGCGTGGAGATCCTTGCTGGAACTGTACACAGCGGATGCAGACTAATGAGAAGAGACGGTAAGGTTGTCGGCAGAATAAAAGAAATGCAGAAGGAAAAAGAAACGGTAAAGTTGGCAGAATCTGGAGAGGCGGTTGCGATAGCAATAGAAAATGTGACCATCGGCAGGCAACTAAATGAGGGAGACATAGTTTATCCCTTCATCTCCTCGGAGGATATGGCTCAGATCAACAGGGAGGAATTGAGCGAAGAAGAACTGAAGGTCCTGAAGGAGATAATGGAGATTAAGAGAGGAAGATGAAAAGGGGAGAATGCATAACATAGACTACAATCTCGAAATCGATCGAATTCTGAAGGAGATAAAAAAGTCTAAGGCAAAATTCGTTGGTCTTCAGTTTCCAGAAGGTTTAAAAATGTATGCCATTGATATTGCGAAAGAGATAGAGGAAAAAACAGATGCCAAGACGGTAATTTTTATTAACCCAACCTATGGTGCCTGCGACACAAAGGAGAAGGATGCAGAGATGCTCAATCTTGACTTAGTAATCCATTTTGGACATACCGAATGAGATTTGGTGAGTAAAATAAACGGGATTATTCAATACCCCTCCAGCCCTTAATCGCCTTTTCATAGGCTTCATGAGTCCCCGTATCAAACCATTGCCCATCGAAAGGATAGCCATAGAGTTTTCCTTCCTCAGCCAATTTTGGAAACACATCTGTTTCCATCATTGCCTTTCTCTTAGGGATATAGTCAATTACTTCTGGTTCCAATATATAGACACCGGCACTTATCAATTTTGATCTAACAGTTGTTTTGGGTTTTTCTATAAATCTCAGAATTTTATTCCCCCTCAATTCTGCTACCCCAAAGCGAGAGGGATCCCTCACGGGCTTCAAGGCAATGGTGGCGATTCCATTATTCTTGGCGTGAGAATCTATAAAGTCGTGAAGGTCTATATTCGCCAATATATCTCCATTGAACATAAGGAATGTATCCTCCAAGAGGTCTCTTGCCAGATTTAATGAACCAGCGGTTCCCATTTCTTTTTTCTCTTCAACATAGGTAATATTGACCCCGAATTTAGAACCGTTTCCAAAATATTCCCTAATCTTATCACCCATGTATCCCGTAGAAAGGATAATATCTCTTATCTCATACTTCCTCAGAAGATCGAGAATATGTTGAAGGAGTGGCTTTCCCTGAACGGGTATCAGAGATTTTGGGATTTCATAGGTAAATGGTCTCATCCTCGTTCCCTTTCCTCCTGCGAGGATAAATGCCTTTTTGACATTCTCCCTGTTTATTATCCTTGAAATTAAATTTTCTATAACCTGAGAGCGATTTCTTATCTTCCTTCCATCTATCATTAAATCTATCCTCTTCAGGGTATTCTCGTCCAACTCGATAGTTAGTTTTTTTCGCATCTTATAGTAATTTTATAGTATTTTATAGTTTAGTTATTGGAATTTTTAATATAAGTAGATCAGAATAAAGAAAAGAATAAGTACGATGATCTCAATCGATGGTTCAAAGGGTGAAGGTGGTGGTCAGGTTCTTAGAACCTCAATAGCCTTAAGTGCAGTAACCCAGAAACCGGTGAGGATTTTTAACATAAGAGCCAAGAGAAGCAATCCGGGATTGAGACCACAGCACTTGAATGCTATAAACTCCCTTGCAGAATTATGCGATGCGGAATTAAAAAATGCCATTGTAAATTCTATGGAGATCGAATTTATTCCACAAGAAATAAAATCTGGAAAGTTAGACATAGACATTGGAACTGCAGGTTCCATAACATTAGTACTGCAGGCATTGATGATTCCCGCGATCTTTGCCCCCGATAAGGTGAGGATTCAAATTAGAGGTGGTACGGATGTTAGGTGGAGCCCACCCATTGACTATCTGAGATTTGTTACCCTGCCCATATTGCGAAGATTTGGATATAAAGCAGAAATTCATCTGATGCGGAGGGGCTATTATCCGGCTGGTGGTGGCAGAGTGAATGTGGAAATTTTTCCTGTTAAAAGATTAAAACCGATAAATCTAACAGAGCGGGGAAAGATCCTCTCCGCAAGAGGTATATCACATGCTCATTCGGATCTGGAAAAGGCGGGGGTGGCGAGAAGACAGGCAAAGTCTGCAAGATCCTTGATTTTTAATAAATTATCAAAGCTGGGTTTTTCTCAAGATATCGAAATTAAACAAGAATATAGTAAAGCATTATCCTATGGTTCTGGAATCACTCTCTGGATAGAAACGGAGAACTCTGTACTTGGGGCAGATTCGTTGGGGGAGAAGGGTAAAAGTTCAGAGACCGTTGGGGGAGAGGCCGCTCAGAATCTGATTGAAGAAATTGATTCTAAAGCCTCATTGGATAAATACATGGCAGATCAGATCGTTCCTTATTTAGCATTGGCTGGTGGCTCTGTCTTAGTGAGTGAGATAACCCAGCACGCAAAAACTAATGTTGACATTGTCAATAAGTTTGGATTTGATGTGATGATTGAGGGGAATATGATTAAATCAACTCAGAAACGATCTCCTTAATTTCATCAAAGACTATCTCGGGTCTGGGATTTGCATCCACTCTCTTTACATCATCAAATCTCAGATACTCCTTATGGACTTTCTCCAAGAAATCCCTGTTCTCAAATATCTCGTTAGTTTCTGTTCTCTTTATTCTCTTAATTGCTATTTCTGGCTTCACATCCAATAGAATAGTTAACCCAGGTTTTAGAACGAAGTAGTTCAGATCATTTAACCATTCTCTGCTAACCCCCTGTGCTGATTGATATGCTATCGTTGAGTGAAAATAACGTTCAGAGATCACAATTTTTCCATCAGAGAGTGCTGGGCTTACCTCATTCTCCAAGTGCTCATATCTGTCTGCAGTGAATAACAATGCCAATGTCTTTGGATCCGCCTTTTCACTGCCAGAGAGGATCTCTCTGATAAAAATTCCAATTCTATTCCTGGTAGGTTCTGCCGTCAGCAGGACATCATGACCATTCTCCATTAACCATTCAAAAAGCAATCTTGCCTGAGTACTCTTTCCACAGCCATCTATTCCTTCAATTACGATGAACATTTTCTTCGTTCTATTTTAATACCTTTCCCTCCTTGTCAATTATTCCAGCATTTATCCTATCACTTGATATGGGCTTCCCATCCTCTGCAAGCACGATGGGAACGACAACAATGGTTAATTTCGGAAGACCCTTTTTGAAACGGATGGCATTTATTTCACTCGCTCTAAGTAGGGTTTCTTCACTTGCCACGATGCAATCGATCTCCGGATCTATTGTGGCGATTCCATACGCATCATCGATCTTAATTATTCTGTATTCCTTCCCAAATTTCTCTATGAATTTCTCTAAATTCTTCCTTCTCTCTTCAAATGGTAAAACCTCTTCCACCCTGAATCTTCTTGCAAATTCATCCGAGGTTAAACCGATTATTACCCTTTCAGAAATCTGAAATCCCGTCTCAAGAACCTTTTCGTGCCCTTTATGTATCATATCATATGTGCCCCCAATAACAACCTTTTGGAACATTTTTTCACCAT
>QMZG01000044.1 GCA_003663045.1 Candidatus Altarchaeales archaeon | reverse complement strand
GATAGCAAAGATGATAACGCATGTAATCTTGGTTTAGATTACTGTCGATATACTTACACTGTTGATGGTAACCCCGATCCTGATTTTGCAACAGAATGTGAAGGTTTTGGTGGCACCTATGATGACGGATGGTGCGTTTTTAAAAATGGGGAAACTCTTAATTTTAACTTCAAGTTCAACGAGGATTCGGAGCACGAAATTAAAATCGAGTGTTATGATGTGGCTGGAAACAAAGCAGAGATTAACGAAATCGACAAGGTAGATTCAACACCGCCAGAAACAACAAAAACCGTAGGTGAACCCAAGAAAATAGAGGACGGAGTTGAGTGGGTTGACACGGTAACTGAAATAACCTTTACTTCTAATGATCCCGACTCAACAGGTCATGATTGTAATATTGGAGTTGACAAGATATGGTATAAGAATGTTATAGGCCCCACAGAAGAATCCTGCTGGGATCCTCAGACATATTGTACAGTTGGTTGCATGACCTCACCTTATGACGAAGAAAAGTATGATGGTTGTATTGATGAATGTCAAGAATTATGTAGTGAGAAGTATACACCTAACACCGATCCTTGGTACGATTGTGTAGAGGGTTGTAGTTATGAGAATTGTGAAGTTGATGAAAATTGGAAACTTTATCGTGGTGTGCCGATAAACAAAGATCAAGAGTCTTGTCATATTCTCTATTACTTCAGCGTTGATAAACTAGGAAATATTGAGCCTATGCAGGTAAACTGTTTCTTCGTTGATAAGACACCACCTCTAGTGAGTAAAGAACACGGAACTCCTTTAGTGGAAGATGAAGGCTTTGATTGGGTAACACCGGAAACAGATATAACCTTTACCTGCACAGATCAGGAGCCACATCCATCAGGAGATGAAGAACTTTGTTTCAAAGTTTCTTATGATTTAGATCCTGATGGTTACAACACTGATGAATATTGTACTAAATACGGTGGAACAATGGAAAACGGGTGGTGTTGTGTCCCTGCAACACCAAATGCACCTTTCGTCTTCAACTTTAACGAGAATGAAGATTCTTATCATGATTTAGAGTATTTCTGTAGGGATGCTGTGGAGAAGTCAAGCGAGCCTCAAATCCAGTACTACAAAGTTGATTCAGTACCTCCAACCATCACTAAAGAAATGATCGGAGATGATCACATTGGTCAATGTCCACCTCAAAATGAAGAAGATAAGTGTTATGTCAGAGATGATTGTGAAAATGGAGTTCATATTGCTGTAGAAGATGGTGGAGAAATATGTGCTGTTGACCAAGTTAGCTGTGATTACGAACTCTGGTGGGAATCAACTTCCGAGGAATGTGAGGAAGCCGGCGGACAGTATGTTGAAGGCTGGTGCCTTCTTGAATATGGCAACTTCGGCGAAGAAGGGCAAGATATCATCTTCCATAAGGATTCGACACATAAATTAATTGTTAAGTGTGAAGATGCTCTTGGAAATGAAATGGAGGAGGATGTTGAGTACTTCCTTGTAGACTCTACACCACCAGTAACCACAAAAACTTACGGCGAGCCAACCAAAGTAAAAGAAGGTTACAGATGGATATCCTCTGATACACCTATAACTCTCACTGCCGAGGATGAGAAGGTAGGTGTTGAGAAAATCATCTACCGAGTAACTAACGTTGGTGATTATCTATGTCCAGAAAAATGTGAGGAAACGGGCTCAGGCGATTGGATAGAAGTTACTGGAAGCTCAACCGAGTTTACCATTTCTGACGAGTCTTGTCATTACATTGAGTTTTACAGTGTTGATAAATTAGGAAACATTGAAGAGGTTAAGAGTCAATGTGTGATGGTAGATAATACAGCTCCAAAATCAGTTAAAGAACACGGAACTCCTCTAGTGGAAGATGAAGGCTTTGATTGGGTAACTCAAGAAACTCCCATTACCTTAGACTGTGTTGATTCAGGACCACATCCAGTTGATCAAGAAACTTTATGTTACAAAGTTTCCTATGACCAGCCCGAATATCCCACATACATAACGGAAAAATACTGTGAGGAATTCGGCGGGGATTATAACGAAGCAACTGGTTATTGTTGTGTTTATGTAGGAGACGATAAAAGAGAAAACAAGTACACCTTCCACTTCTTAGAGGATTCGTACCACGATTTAGAATACTATTGTGTTGATCACTTAGGTAATACAGAAGAACCTGTAAACATACAATACTACAAAGTTGATTCAGTTCCACCAAGTGTTACTAAAGTGATGAATGGTCCTTATTATGGTCAATGTCCTCCGGTAAATGAATGTGATGTGTGTTATGTAGATACAGCTACCAATATCTCTTTAGAAATTGAAGACGGCGGAGAAATTTGTGCTGTTGATAATGTTCAATGTCATTGGAGATACCGAGTGAATGGTGGAGGTTGGTCAGATTGGTTTACTACCATCCCAATAACCTTCCCAGAAGAATGCTATCATGAGTTGGAGATTGAATGTTGGGATAAGCTTGGAAACACCTGGCATGACATAGAGAGATTTATAGTTGACAAAACACCCCCTATAGTTTCAGCTCAAACAGGAAAACCTAAGATTCCTTGTGAAGAAGGTGAAGGATGTGATTATTGGATAAGAGACCATGTTACTGAAATAACTCTATCTTGTTATGATCCAGATCCACATCCCTCTGGAGTTAAGAAGATAGAATACAGATGGAAACTTGATGATGGAGAATGGACTGATTGGATAGAATATACAGAGCCAATTATCTTTGAAGAAGATTCCGTTCACTATCTTGAATATAGATGTATCGATAATGTAGGTAAGGTGAGATACGGCCCAGGTAAGGTTTACAAGGTAGATTCTACACCTCCAGAGACAACAAAGACTTATACACCAGAAGCATATGTTGATCCCGAAACAGGTTACGAGTATATTGACACTCAGCATAAAGTAGTTCTAACAGCCGAGGATGGTGGTGAAATTTGTGCAGTTGGTGTAGATAAAATCCTCTATAGAGTTATATCAACCGAGGAGGAGTATTGTGCAGGACACTGTGAAGAATGGAATCCAGATGATGAGAGAGAGTGGATCGAATATACAGAGCCGTTTAACATTCCTGAAGAATCTTGTCATGTGATAGAATATAAGAGTGTTGATGAATTAGGAAATGAGGAAGAAGTGAAATGGCAGTGTGTCTTCGTGGATAAGAAACCGCCTTATATCGAGAAAGAACTAGGAGAACCTCATGCATTCCACACACCAGAAGGAGAAGATTACGCAGCAGAGTTTATCACTTCAGAGACACCCATTTATGTTTCAGTTTCTGATCAAGAACCTCACCCCTCTGGCCTCAAGGAAGTGAAATATAGATACACCATTGTAGATGACGAATATTGTAAGGAATATCCAGAAGGGGATGACTACAGATGTGGAGATGCTCAAGGCAACGGAGAGTGGATTTATCCAGAGAATATGGAAGAATTTGAATTTACCATACCTGAGGAATCTTGCCACCTAATAGAAATTTATGCAGAGGATAATGTTGGAAAGAGTTCAACTCATAGACAATGTGTCTTCGTTGACAATTCAGCACCAGAGCCAAATAAAACCGTAGGTAAGCCAAAAACAAAGTGGGACGGAAAAGATGCTTACTATTATGATATAGCGGATAAATGCTGGAGCAATGATCCAGAAAAGTTCATAGAGTGCTGGAAAGTTACACTATTTACACCAATAACCTTAGATTGTATAGATCAAGAACCACATCCAGTTGACCACGAAGAGACATGCTTTAGAGTTGGAGTGGATGGAGATGATAAAACAGAGTTTTATTGTAATCTTATAGGTGGAATTTATAACAAATACGGGGATGGATTCTGCTGTGGAATGAACGCTCCATCTCAATTCTACTTCAATGAGGAGACAGAACACAATCTGGAGTACTATTGTGTAGATGCTCTCGGCAATACAGGTCCAGTAGATGAAGAGAAATTCAAAGTAGAAGGTACAAGCTTTAACATAACAATTAATAAAAAGTGGAACCTAATTTCAGTACCATTTGTAATGCTAAATGATTCTATTGATGAGGTATTTAAGGATATTGCAGAGGATATAATTTCAGTATGGACATATGACGGAGAAACAGGCGAATGGTATGTATATACGCCAGATGGAAATCCAGATAATGATAATCTTCATGAGATGAAACCGGGTTGGGGTTACTGGGTGTTAGCAAGGAATGATACACAGTTAGTAATTGGGGGTAGTTTATTCAGTCCAGCAAAGACACCTCCACAGAAGAAATTGGTAAAGGGTTGGAATTTAATAGGGTACTATGGAAATACAGATGAGGATGAAAATCCAATACTCAGTTACGATGGACCCGAGGGTAATGGAAAGCCTGCATACTGTGCATTATTCTCATTAACAGATACGACAATTGGACACCCGAGATGGAGCGCACTAGTGACTTACTGGGAGCCATATCCCTACCTGTGGGAATATATTAATGTATATAGTCGTATGGATCCAGGTGCAGGATACTGGATAGAGATGGACGTTGAAGATACCTATGTATTTTCAACACAGTGTTGGATTTGGCCTTAGAAGTTACTTAATTTTTATTTTTCTTTTTTTTATATATCTAATTCCTATAATACACTATCTCCTATAATACAATATCAAATGATATATTTTTTGAGAATATTAAAAATGAACAATATTCGGATTTTACCATTGATATTTGTTTTATTTATGATGAGTATAAGTGTTATAGCACAACCCGGAATTCCGCACCAGTTCTATGGAGATGTAAATTTTACTGATGGTCCTGCTCCGGATGGAATTCTAGTAGAGGCGAAGATTGAAGGGGTTTCGGTAGCGGATACGACAACACTACACGGGAAGTATGGCTATTCTCCGGCGTTCTTTGTTACTGACCCTCACAATGATAGGGCAGGAAAGACAATTTCATTTTATGTGAATGGCGTAGATACGGGGGAAAGGGCGATATTTAGGAATGGTGGGAGTGACAGGCTGGATCTGACGGTTCCTGTACCCATACCAGTGACTACGACAACCACATCAACAACGACTGCACCAACTACAACTCCTACTACGACACCAACTACAACTCCTACTACAGCACCGACAACCACTATTCCGTGCATTCTCTTAAATCCGAAGATAATTCCTAATTGTGGAGGTGGTTGCTGTAATGAAGGTGACACAATAAACATGACCGGAACATTGAATGGAGCATCGGCTTGTGCTCAGGCGGGCAAATTCCAGATAGACGCTTCTGGTGATGGATGTATAATCGAATTCTCTGGTGGGGATATATCAGGAATAACAGATTCTGTTTCGATAGATCCACCTTATTATTCTGTTTCAGGGACCTGGACAATAGTTTCAATACCTCCACAGTGCCGGGGAATAACAGTTTTTGCAACGTATGGTGCACTATGGGAAGGAAATCCGGGAGCAAGTACAAGGATATCCCAGATACCGAGCCCAGAAGCATCGGGATCAATAGAATTCTGTTCAGTAGTAACCTGTGAACTCCCTGGGGATTATCCACCATGTGGTGAAGTAACCTTAGAAGAGGTTGTTGATTTCATTCTCCTCTGGGCACAGGGTCAGGCTCCTCTTTCGGAAGTTGTTGATTTGATAAATGCGTGGGCGAGTTGATATTGATGGAATTGAAGGAGACTAGAATGGAAAATCAATCTATATATGGTAAATCGATTGCAATAGTGATACTGTTATCTCTATTTGCAATTCAGGTACAAGCACAGGGAGAGGGGATACCCTCGGGAATGCCCCCCTTACCACTCATAGTCAAGGGGGCTGTGAAAATTAAAGGAGAAGATGCTCCGGTAGGAACAGTTATAACCGCAAAAATTGATGATCAGTTAGCCGGGAATATTAGTGTAAAAAATGCCGGTCAATTCGCTATCGCAGTAACAGGTCAGGAAGGAGATGAAGGGAAAGTCGTGAAATTTTACATCAATAACATAGAGGCAGATCAGACCACTATATGGGAGTCTGGTAAAGTAGAGATACTTAATCTCTCGATCGGTGAGGAGGCAATCAGGGATGACACAATAGAGAGCAACGGTAGCAGTTTATGGATCTATCTTATTTTAACATTATTCATCATTTTAGTTGGATATTTTGTTTATAAGAAAGGGAAGAAGGGCTAAAAGATAACAGGTTCTTTAAATCCTTCCAGGGCCAGATCCATGCATATGATGTTTCAACAACCCTTTTTTCTCTAGATCTTTAACAAGCAGAATTTTTCCATGAATCAATGCGTCCAGAATGTAAGGGGATTTGATTCTCCCAGTAATCTTTTGTGATGATTAATGCCCGGGTTGGATTGTAGGCCGAGATAAAACTAACCAGGCCAAGGTTAGCCCTTTAAAATTCAAGCAAGCCCTGTACGACAAATCCTACAGGAACGGCACTCTCTCTGTCAGAACCTCTTAACCATGTAATGGAGAACCACCTGATCACCATACTGTAGGATCCCCTCCAGGGTTAGTTTTATATGCTTATTAAATTTTCCATGGAATAGGTCTATGCCCTCTCCTATAAGGATCGGAGCTACCGTGATATAGAGTTCATTTACCATACCTTCGTTAAACATGCGTCTGCTCAGAACGCCACCGCCTTCCAGGAGGATCTTCTTTATACCCCTCCTGTATAATACCCATAGCAATTCCCGAAGATTAATTGTATACTCTCCCAGGGTTAGTACATCGATCCCTTTATCCTCCAGCCTTTTGACGGTTGCTTTATTGGCATTACTGGAAACGGCAACTATGGTTTCTGCAGTCCCATCTAAAACCTTGGAATTTAGGGGAATTTCGCCCTTATTATCAACTATCACCCTGCGAGGTTTTTCTGCAACTTCCCTCACCGTGAGTTCCGGATCATCACTAATGACTGTTTCCACACCGATCATTATTGCATCAACAGAACCCCTCAGGGTATGAACCCTGTAGTTATCGAGTTTATTGGAAAATACGATCTGTTCATCCTTCTTCCCAATCTTGCCATCAAGGCTCATGGCCGTGTTAAATATTACATAAGGTTGCATTTTTAAATCCAAATTTTTAATATCCAAGATAATATATAAATCCATCGTTAAAAAGGCAAGAATGAGACGAGAATTGAAAGGAAATTTGGATGAAATTATCAGAGAATGTGCTATAAAGAATAGATTGCAATACGGAATGGCTAAGGAAAAGGCGGTTCTGGGTAGGGTTCTCTCCGAGGTTCCAGAAGCGAAAAGGGATATAGGGGATGTTTCGGGAAGGGTAAAAAGGATAGTGGCTGAGATTAATAGATTGGATTTACGGGAACTGGAGAGATATAAGAGATATGAAATCAAGAGGGGAGAAGTGGAAAGGATCCACGAGTTGAAACTTCCCAAAAAGCCGGAGAGGGTTGTAATGAGATTTGCACCCAACCCAAATGGTCCCGCTACCCTAGGTTCTGCTCGGGGTATAGTTGTTAATTCGGAGCTGGCAAAGAGATATAATGGGAAATTCATCCTCAGATTTGATGATACAGACCCAAAGACTAAGAGGCCTTTATTGGAAGCCTATGAATGGTACATTGAGGACTGTGAATGGCTGAACGCGAAGCCGGATGAGATCTATTATGCATCTGACAGAATTCCCAGTTATTATGAACATGCGGAAAGATTGATCAATCTGGGGAAGGCATATATCTGTTTCTGTAGAAAGGATGAATTCAAGAAGTTGAAGGATTCAAAAAAGGCATGTCCACACAGGGATATATCGGTGGAAAAGAATATGGAGTCTTGGAAAGAGATGCTTGGGGGGAAATACAAAGAAGGCGAAGCTGTTTTAAGAATTAAGACAGATATACAGCATAAAGATCCGGCGCTGAGAGACTGGGTTGCATTCAGGATCGTTGAGGAGGAACATCCAAGAGTCGGGAAGAAATATAGGGTCTGGCCAATGCTGGATTTTGAATCTGCCATTGAGGATCATCTTTTAGGTATAACGCACATCATTCGTGGAAAAGATCTGATGGATTCTGAGGGGAGGCAGAGATTTATCTATGAGTATTTTAACTGGAAATACCCTGAGACATTGCATTGGGGCAGGATAAGGCTGGAAGAATTTGGAAAATTCAGCACCAGTGGGCTAAGGAAAGCTATAGAGGGAGGAGTCTACAGCGGGTGGGATGACCCAAGACTTCCCACATTAATGGCACTGAGGAGAAGGGGAATCTCTCCGGAGACTATTAGAAGAATTATGATCTCTCTGGGCATGGGAGAGAATGATATCTCTTTAAGTCTGGATAATATCTTCGCAGAGAATAGAAAGATTCTTGATCACAAGGCGAATAGATATTTCTTTGTTCGGGATCCGGTAAGGTTGGTGGTTAGTGGAGCGTCTGGGATGAAGGTAAGGATTCCCTTGCACCCCAGTTTTCCAGAGAGGGGCTATAGAGAATTTGATTTGAAATTGGATGAGAATGGATCTATGATATTATTCATCTCCAAGGAGGATGCCAAAAATCTGAATGAAAATGAAACCATCAGGCTTATGAACCTTTTCAATGTGAGGATTGAAAGAATCGAACCAGAGGGGATTACCGCAGAATATCTGAAAGAAAAAAGGCTGGATGTGAAGAAGATTCACTGGGTTCGGGATTATTTGGAGGCCGAGGTTGTAAAGCCGGAAGATACCATCAAAGGATTCTGTGAAACTGAATGCAAGAATCTGAAAGAGGGGGACGTGATACAGTTTGAAAGATTTGGATTTGTAAGATTGGATAGAAAGGATGGGAAATTGGTTTTCTATTTTGGTCATAGGTAGATTAAGGGGAATGGGATAAGTAATTATGAGGATTGTTTTGCATGTGTATAATGCCATTTTTCATTCTTCGGTGTAAGGTAGTTTTATCTTCATAGGCTCGTTATAGTGGTCGAACATCAGAGCTATATCTAGATTCCAGATTCTTCCTGCACTTTCTATATTCGGAAATCATCAAATCCAAAACTTCTCTAACCTCGGGTTTGGTTTCTAAGATATAAATAACGGCTCTGTAGAAAACCTGCATGTATAAGTAGGAGTTTCCCCCTTCTTTGTAATAAAGAAGGAGGAACCTACAATGAAAATTAGGGAAAACATGCTTATAAAGTTTGTTCGAACTGCTCATGG
>QMZG01000043.1 GCA_003663045.1 Candidatus Altarchaeales archaeon | reverse complement strand
CCATGAGCAGTTCGAACAAACTTTATAAGCATGTTTTCCCTAATTTTCATTGTAGGTTCCTCCTTCTTTATTACAAAGAAGGGGGAAACTCCTACTTATACATGCAGGTTTTCTACAGAGCCGAAATTTTTTAGAGCTTCGGTATTTTTCTCATTGGAGATCATCACCACTGGGCTCTGGATTTATCTCCCCTCAGAAATTGGCGCTATCCCGAACCTTTTGGTGAGTATCATTGCAGCCTACGATGCCTATAAAATAGCAAGAGAAATAAATAAGGGGATAAAACCAGAAGGAGAAGATGCCAAAGAAATACCCGAGATATACATACGTTAATCCTTTTCAGAGACAGCAGAAGTTCTTAATCGAAGTTCATCATCCAAGCCCCCTGGAATTCTGGAAGCGAGGGAAAGCATCTGCATATTTGCCTTAGAGAGCATGAATCCTATGGTTTCTTTATTGATAATCTCAGCATTTATAGCCAGAGAAATTGCATCAGAAAATGCCTTTCTTAAGAATAGATTGATGGTAACTGAATTATAAATCTTTGCGTTTAATGCGAGGTTTAATGCTTGTTGATATGCATTTTTCAGATTAGCAATAGTCTTTTCTTCATCTACATTAAGAATATCCCCGGTATAGATTATTCCATTCTCATAGGCAGCATTTATCTCAAGACCCATCTCCATGGGTTCAATCCCAAGTCTTGTTAGGACGTTAGCGAGATCTGCAGATATAACCTCCCCCTCTCTCACTACAAGGGAATCCTCTGTAACTACTATCTTTCTACCTTCAATCTTAGCCTTGATACCCACCCTTTGAAGTTCTCCAATTATCGGTCCGGGTTTGAATGGGGTATCACCGGCCGGAACGACTATATCTTTATTGGCAATACTCCCGGGCTTGGCGGGGGCAGTAGTCTTTGTAGATTTCATAAGTTTATTCAACTTAAAGGGATCTAAATCTGTAAAGACTATCCCCATTGATCCTTGGATATATCCTCCAAGGTCTTTTAATTTTGTCTTTTCAAATGCCCTTTTCATCACGCTATTCTTAGTAACCTTAATCTCCACCTTTCCTCTCAAACCCTTTCTCATCTGTTGAAATTGTCTGGAGGGAATTCCACTAATATCCACTAAGCCGATTACCTTAGATTTTGAAATTCTCTCTGCTAAATTCTCAACCTCTTTGATTTTCCATGTGGCTACCATTTTATCAGAACAATTTTATTGCAGGCCCCATAGTGGTTTTTAGATATACTGACTTGATTTTTTCATTTGGAATCTGTCTTTCTATCGCATCCATAACAACAGCTATATTATCAGATAGATCATTTGGATCCATATCCTCTGTCCCAACGGGAACTTGAACGGTGGGGTTCTTTTTGGATCTGATCCTCACGGTATTTTTTAATTTATCTATTATTTTATTCAAATCCGCATTGGCTGGAACGGGCTGTGGCATCTTTCCTCTTGGACCTAGGACGATGCCCCAGCTCTTTCCGATTACCGGCATTAACTCTGGTTGTGCAATAAAGGCATAACAAGAATTTGCAAATTTCCTCATCTTTCTTTTATTCTTTGAATATTCGTCTATTTCCGCTCTGTTTAGGACATATTTAGAAATTTTTTTGGCTCTGACATTCATATCGCCATCGGCAAAAATTCCTATGTTAACATCCTTTCCTCGACCCTTGGGAAGAAGAACATTCAGATTCAGCTTGTATTCAGAACTTTCCATATCTATGTCCTTAAAATTCACGCAGATCTCCACACTCTGCTTAAACCTCCTGTTCTTTGACTTTTCTTTAGCCTCTTCGATCTTTTTTACTATATCTTTTCTGTTCATTTCCTCCTACCTCGGGGTAGTGCAGCGGAATAATCTACTCCAATCTGTTATTGAATTTTCCAGAATTCAATTCAGAAATAAAATCCTTCGCTGATATTCCCTCTATTGTTACACCAAGAGAGCCACATGTGCCAGCTACCTCTTTAACCGCACCTTTGATATCATTCGCAAGTAACGAGTCTCTCTTCATATTCACGATCTTCATTAATTGATCAAGACTCAGATCTCCAACGGGCGTTCCATCTCGCGTTCCTTTCTCCAGGCTCAATTCCCTTTTAATCAATGCAGATGTTGGCGGAGATCCAAGCTTTATCTCAAATTTCTTTGTTTCGGTATCGATAATGACCTTTATGGGAATTTTCATTCCCTTGAGATCGGATGTCTTTTCATTTATTGTATTGATTACCTCATTGATGTTAATACCTATGGGGCCCAAGGCCGGTCCTAAGGGAGGTCCTGCACTGGCATTTCCAGCCTCTACCATGGTTTCTATAGTCTCCTTTGCCATTATTCCCTCTCACCCCCCTTTTCCAATATCTTAATATCCTCCCCTCTAACAATCACGGGAATAGGAACTGCAGCCTCTATTAATTCAACGGTAACCTCATTCTTATCCTGATTTATTTTTGCCACTCTGGCCTTTTCTCCTTTAAAGGGACCAGCAATTAGTTCTACTAAATCCTCTTTGTTAATCTCCTTTACTACCGGTGTTGGCATCAGTGTTTTTTCCAGTTCTTCTATAGAGATGGTTCCCGCAGACGATAAGTCGCCTTTCTTCTTTAGTAATAATCCCTTTGTCTTTGAAATTCCCCTTGCTAGATCTTCTACCGTCCCTGGGTTATCAGCTTCTACTAAGATATAACCTTTTAGCCCAGTTGTATAGAGAATAGAGTATACCTCCTTACTTTCCTTTAAGTACTCATTTCTTCTAGCAATCGCTTCTCTACAGATCATCTCTGCTACCACCCTTTCTTGGTTAGCGGTTACTTTAACTACATAGATCATAGGCTACATTAACATTTAATCAAATAAAACTTAGAGGAAATAAGATATGGAATTTTGATAATAAAAAATATAAAAAATAATAGAGACCGCAATCAAATCTATTCCTGTTCAATAAATACCAGATATCTTAGCTATAACAAAGATGATAAAACCAATAATTCCGATAACGATCATCCCCAGACCTGTGATCTTAGCTGTCTCATTGAATTCCGATCCACGAGGCTTTCTCGTCAGCCTTAGAATCCTTCTGGTCTCTTTATAGGCATTAATCAATTTTTGATGGATTCGCATTTTTCAGGTCCCAATTTCGCCTAGACATATCTAAGACCGATATCCATATGCTCTGGAATAGCACCTACTTCAACCTTTTCCTCTAGTTCTATCTCATATTGGGGTGTCTTTACACCAGAAAGGATCAGTAGTGTTTTTATAACATTCCTATCCAAGGAATCATCTATCTGTGCACCCCATATGATCTGAGCATCGGGACTTATGCTCTCTGATACTATCCTAACAATCTCCTCTGCCTCCTCCAATGTCATATCCCTGCTACCGATAATGTTAATAAGGGCACCACTGGCAGTACTTATATCTGTATCAAGTAATGGTGACCTTAATGCCTTTTCCACAGATTCACGTGATCTCTGATCCATTGGGGTATCCTTTGTAGAAGAACCCAAGCCGATCATAGCGGTTCCACCTTCCTTCATTACCGCCCTGACGTCTGCAAAGTCTAGATTCACTAACCCGGGTTTAGTTACCATCTCTGTTATCCCTTTAACTGCATTAGCGAGTAATTCATCGGCAACCTTAAAGGCGGCATTAATCGGAAGATTTGGGGCAATATCCAGGAGTCTGTCATTGGGAATCACTATAACGGTGTCAGAATATTTCCTCAATTTTTTCAATCCAGTTAGGGCATTTTTTGCTCTTGTCTTTCCCTCCACACTAAAGGGCAATGTTACTATACCAATTGTTAGGGCATTAATATCCTTTGATACCTCGGCAATTACTGGAACAGCACCTGTACCGGTACCGCCTCCCAAGCCACAGGTAATAAAGATCATATCAGAGCCAGCGATAACCTCGGATATCTTCTTTATATCTGCCTCTGCACACTGCTCTCCCACCTCTGGATCATTTCCAGCTCCGATACCACCGGTAATAGAAGTTCCTATTAATACCTTAGTATGGGCATTGGTATAGAGTAAATCCAATGCATCTGTATTGACGGCAATTACATCCCCTCCTTCAACACCCATCTCCATCAATCTGTCAAGGGTATTTCCTCCTGCACCACCCGCACCAACTACTTTAATGGATGTTCTTATACCTTCTACAATCCTCCTCAATTCTTCATCTGTACTTGGAGTAGCGGTTGTTTTTGATGCAGATTCTTCCATCTCCTTTTCTTTCTCCGTATTTGCCCGATTAATAGCATCTTGAACAATGGCTTCCATTCCTACCACCTACATCAAATTATTTTACAAACAATAATAATATGAATCCAAAGAATATAAGATATTGGGAATCATTCTATAAAAAGACCATTCTATAAAAAGACTAATAAGATTAAAATCCCTTTTCAGCCATTTCCATTAACAGTTTCAGATTTTCCTTTATCCTGCTCTGTATAAAATCTATATCCTTTTCTTTCTTTTCTGGTCTAAAGAGATGTTTATATCTTCCCTGTAGCTTTAGGTATTCCTCAACAGGCTTTAATTTATCTATATCCCTTGGTCTATTAATGCTATGTTTACCGTTAATAATTTCATATAATGGTGCTACTCCCGTTTCCACTGCTAATTTTGCTATCTCAATTGTTTTTTCTGAGCTAAACCTCCACCCTGTTGGACAGGGGCATAATATATTAATGAATGTGGGCCCCTTGGTTTCAATTGCCTTTCTTATCTTCCTAAAAGCATCTATTGGGTAACCTATGGAAGCGGATGCTACATAAGGAGAGCCATGCGCGGCAAGGATATGCAATATGTCCTTTTTCCATTCCAATTTACCTATACTTAATTTTCCAGATGGTGATGTGGTAGTAGAAGCGCCATAAGGTGTAGCACCAGATCTCTGAATTCCTGTATTCATGTAAGCCTCGTTGTCATAGCAATTTGAAATTACAAAGGCACCTTCAGGAACAAAAACATGGGTTTCGGGAACAGTTATATCATACACATATTTTGATTTACAATGCACTCTTTCAATCTTTTTGATGGGATCCAAATAGAAATCCTCTTTTAATAACAACTCCAATTCCTCAAATAAGGGATCGTCTGATACGAATTCCTTTAATTTATCGATATATTCTCTAATTCTTCGTTTAGTGGCTCTTCTTTTTCCAGCAGCGAGAGTACAAATATCCCTCTTTCTATCAACACGTGTGATGGGGATATTGTGCTTCTTACAAATCTCCCTTAGAATGACCCCACAAACTCGTGGAGCTAGCGAAAAATATTTTCCTCGAGGGTTTTGTTTATCAAATAAATTCCTGACCCTTTTCATTTCGATTATCTTTTTAGGATGATTACTTCCAACCTTATCTATAAACCCTTGAATGTCCTCTCTTGATAAGACAATAATATCTGATCTATGCGCTCTACTGTCTTGAAAACTGGCAATTCCTAATCTTTGCAACATTAATCGAAGCCTTTTTGCAAGAACATTATGGGTAGTTGTTAATATTATTCTTGCCTCATTTGTGTGTTTGTGATGAAGGATACTGCAATGTCCATCTCCATCGAAAAATCCTCTTAAGAAGGCAGAAATTAATGGTTCTGGTAGTTTTATGATCTCTTTAGGGTCTGATTTTATTTTAAGATTTTTTGCTACCATGTACAATGCCGGATTGTTTACATGAACATAATAAGTACCACCCACATCAACCTTGCTTAATTTTCTTCCACAGAAGAGTTTGGAGTACCTCTCTTTGAACTCACTAAGCAATTGACTTTCCTTATTAATAAAAACGATGCTCCCACGTTTGTCTAGATATCCATCAGAAGCAATCAAACCCAATAGGTACATCAAATCCTCATCAAATCTGACACTCTTAAATCTAATATTATTACCTCCTCTAACAGAAAATTCTCTTATTTTATCCCTTAATTCTATCCACTCAGCACAGCCATCTTGACATATCTTCTTTAGGCCACTTAGAGTTATGTTCCTCCCTCCCCCTTTAAACTGCCAATATTTAAATCCTATTTTAATGGACGCGTTTTTTATCGTTCCATATTTTTCTCGCAACCTAGATTTTATTTTTTCCTTTGTTTTTTCAGGTAGTATGAGGTTGATATCTTCATCCAAGAAATCAATGATATATGGTTCATTATCCACATCAATATATATCTTCCTGGGCGCATAAACCTCATCTCCCGGATTTAAATTTTTTGCTTCCTTCCACTCGAAACCAACTATGCTGTCAACGATAACCCTATGCTCTGGTGTCAAGGAAATGACAGAACCTGAAGATGTAGTAACCTTGATCAATTCCTCTGGAGACTCTTTTCTTTGAGCTCTGAGCGTCGTCATAGGACTGAAAGATTTACCATCCCATGAAAGAGTCTTTTCTGTCATTGAAACCGATTCGACATCCCCTAACCTGCTAATCAAAGAGGATGCAGATAACTTATTTGAATTACTTCGGATTACTTCAATCAACATCGATTTCTCGATATGTTGATCGATTAATTCACCTATTTCCACAATAGAACCATCAGATAGAATCAATTCTGTTTCTGGTGATAGACATACATATGTAAAATCATGACCCCTTTCAAAAGCACCGGAGATAAACTGCAATCCAATATCATAGGTAGAACCATCGCCACCAAGTGCTATCACATTAACCTTATCCTCAAGACCCTTGGTCTTTAATGCGGCTGAAATTCCAGAGGCTATGGATGCGGGATTTTCAAATGCGCCATGAATCCAGGGTATCTTCCAAGAGGTTTCTGGATATGGTGTTGAAACTACTTCTATACAACCGGTAGATTCCACCAAGATGCTGTTCTTCCCGGCAGCCTTTGTAATTAATCTAACTGCGGTTGCTGCTCCACATCCAGCACATGCCCTGTGTCCACAAGCAAAGAATTCGTCCTCAGGTAAACCCATTATTGCCATTTTTAAATAATGAATTTAAAACATCCACTCCTGTTTCTTCCCCTTTCCCTCCTTGGTCATCTCATAAATTCTCTCAATATGATCCAATCGAACATCTCTTCCTCCCAAACCGATTATGAAGTTTCTAATCTCAGCTTCGCTCTTTTCTCCATAAAGCAGAGATGAAATTTCATCAAACACCGGGCCATTTGCCCCAGGTGAAACTGCCTTCTCTAACACCGCCACTTTTTTTACATCCTTCAACGCATTTTTTATTGCTTCTCTTGGAAATGGCCTATAGGTTATCAACTTCAACAAACCAACCTTCTCCCCTTCCCCTCTCAGTTTATCTACTGCCACCTTTATCGTTCCACACACAGAACCCATTGCAACAAAAACAGTTTCTGCATCATCTATGCGATATCCCTCTGTATGATAATATCTCTCAGGTCTGGATCCTTCAATCTGAACTGGAAAGTTATCTGAGAATTCATTAAATACCTTCTCAATTATATCTATGGAATTCTCCATCGCTTCTATCTGGGAATATCTGATCTCCATATAATGTGATGGGAATCCTATTGAGCCCAGAGTCATGGGCTGATCTGGATCGAGAATAGCTGAATGAGGTCTATATTCTGGAAGGAATTCATCAACCTGTTTTTGAGGGGGGATATCAAATGGTTCATAGACATGAGACAAGGTAAATCCATCCAAGCAAACCATTGAAGGTAAAAGAACATTTTTATTTTCAGAAATCTTATACTGCATTAAAGTAAGATCATAGCATTCCTGTGCAGTTTCAGCATACATTTGAATCCATCCGGTATCTCTACAGGATATGCTGTCTTGATGATCATTCCATATGCTTATGGGGGCAGACATGGCTCTATTCACTACCGTCATGCAAACGGGAAGCCTCATTCCCGAAACGATAAAAAGAATCTCAAACATTAACGCTAGACCCTGAGCGGATGTTGATGTATACACCCTGACTCCGGTAGCAGATGCTCCCAGACAGGCAGATATTGCCCCAAATTCAGATTCAACCCTGATGTATTCTGCCTTTAGATCCCCATCTGCCACAAAGTCCGAGATCCTCTCAACTATATGTGTCTGTGGCGTTATGGGATATGCTGCAACCACCCCTGGCTTAATCATCTTAACTGCCTCTGAAATTGCATGTGATGCCTCCATTACCGTTTTGGTCATTTTTGTTTTGTCTATCAAAAACTACATTTGTACTTAACTTAAATTCTCTCCCATTTATTTCTCCTCCATCACCATAGTTATAGCCTTAACTGGACATTCATTGGCGCAGATTCCACAGCCTTTACAATAATCCAGATCTGCCTCAAATTTTCCATCATCCCCCTTTTTTATACATCCCTCGGGACAGAGACTCCAACAAATTCCACAACCAGTGCATTTCTCAAAATCCGTCACTGGTCTCATGGAACGCCACGCCCCTGTTTTTAAATTCGAGGTGGATCCATTACTTTCCAAGACCGCACCTATTGTGATTTCTTTATCACCAACCTTCACCTTCAAATTTTCAAAATCAATCATTGTTCTTTTGCTTTTTCATAAACCCTCTCCACCAATGTTATATTCTTTTCTGCAATATCCCCCGAAAAGTGTTCCCTGATTGCTTTGCAGATAGAATCTTTACTGACCTCTCCGGTGAATGCAGAAAAAGCACCGAGCATTGCAGTGTTGACGATATCCCTTTTTAAAACATCAAATGCCTCCTTTGTAGCATCTACCGATCTTACATCCAGACCCTCTAAACCAAGTTCTTTTGCAGTTTTTTCGGTATTTATAATAACAATTCCATCATCCTTTAATCCACCGGTAACATCCACAACCTTGAGCAGGGTAGAGTCCAGAATAACTAAGATGTCTGGCTCATAGATATGACTCCTCCTCCTGATAAATTTATCATCAATCCTGGTAAATGCCTGTACTGGGGCACCCCTTCTTTCTACTCCAAACGTAGGAAATGCCTGGGTGAATTTCCCATCCATAAAACCGGCAACCGCCAATAAAGAGGCTGCAGTTACAGCGCCTTGCCCACCCCTACCATGAAATCGTATCTCTTTCATTGCATTATCAATAATAAAATAATATAAAATATCTAAAATTATCTAAAATAATTTATCATTATTATTCATTATGAATTAAATATTATTATTGGATACATATATATAAAACACATAAAAAATG
>QMZG01000042.1 GCA_003663045.1 Candidatus Altarchaeales archaeon | reverse complement strand
TAGCGGTAATCTGAATAAAGCCCCCTCTATCCCTCAAAATCAAAAATTTTAATTTTCCCAAATCTCGGATTTCATGAACCCAACCACAGAGGACAACCTCCTTTCCTTCCAATCCCGGTTTTATCTCACTCGAGTAGTGCGATCTCATTTTATTGTACCATAGTACGATAAATCTCAATATTCCTATAAAAGCACCCCATGAACAATACAATTGCAAGTATCATTAACGAACTTTAATTGTAATGCACTTTCTGAAGTTTTACTCAAAGGAAATCTCAACCCTATCATTAGACAATGATGAAATTAACCTTTCAATTTCTTTGATATCCATCCTCAATTTTTTCTTATCCTTTTTATTGATCTTTATCCTTCTGATGATATTGCCATCTGGCATATAGACTGTGTTAATAGCAGTTATCTGAGCGGGAGCAACGAAATCGTATATGGTATCCCGCATATTCTCAGTTCCAATTACCCTTACCTTTTTTCCCAATTTCCTGGAAAGTAATCTGAGATTATCCCCATTCTTCCCAATGATCTTTCCAATATCCTCTTTCTTTGTAAGAATAATAACAAAATTCTTTGTGTCGATTGCCCTTTCAAATCCAATCCCTTCTACACCTATCCCGTATAACGCCTTGGAGACTTCTACATCTAACTCTGAGATCTGTCCTCTCTGTAGCTTTGTTTCACACACGCTACATAATACCCCGGTTTTTGCACAAATATCACAGATGGGTAGGTCCATATTAAAAATTCAGAATGAATCGAGATAAATGATAAAAAGTACTAAAATAAAAATAAAAAGAATGAGATCATTGTTTTGAAAGGGTTATCTCAATTGCCGACACCTTTATTGGTCCTTCATCGCCCTGTATTTCCTCTGTAGAAATTTTTATATCACTTGCATCGACATCCGTAACAAATTTCTGTCTCACGACCTCTGCTACATCTACCGCTCTGGATATGGCTCTGCCCCTGGCCTTGATCACAACATTCTTCTCACCATCGTTGAACTGTGTAACAACAGCCAGGACATACGCCATAATTCCCTTTTTCCCAATAAAAACCACATTGTCCTCCTTTTTCATAGTTTCTGTTTCATCCATTGTATTCACCTCCTACTCAGTAATGGTTATCGCTCCAACGGGGCATGAGGTTTCACACGCCCTACAAAGTACACATTTATCAATATCGCCCGTAAGTTTTGCCTTCCCATCCACTATCTCATACAAACTAACGGGGCAGGCATTCACACAGGCTCCACAGCCAATACATCTCTCTGTGTCTATCTCTATCTCTACCATTTTAGAGATCTCTTCTTATTAACTTGATTTTTATTTAAAAATAACATTTATTATCTAAATTTTCCCAATTTTCCCCTTTCTTTTCCTTCCCTCTCTCGAATTAGTGGAACAAAAAGGTAGTATTTACTCTCCCCTTTCAATTCTTCAATGATCTTATCTGCTATAATCTTCATGGGATCGGGGATATTCTTTAGCCTTTTATGCATGTCTTCAAAATTCTTAAAAGGCCTTTTCTCTCTTTCACTGATGATGTCATCCCTGTGTCTTTTTCCAATTCTGGGCAATACCTCCAGTTTATGTTGCCTTGTACTTATAGTGCCGGCAGTATTGTAGAATTCTATGAAGCGATCTTCATTGTCTCTAATTATATCCTCTAAAATCGATTCCAATTCCGATTTTGCAGTTGGAGTCAACCATTCATACCTTATCCTTCTTTCGATATGGTCAACCTTCTCTCTAGTTCCTTCGCCGATGTAAACCCTTTCCCCGGGTTCAAATGACATTCCCTCCCTTGGGACTATCTCCAATAACGAAAAATATTTTTCCCCCACTACCTGAGCAATTGGCTTTCTCCTGTGCGGTGGAACCTCAGATTTTCCTCTGGGGAGATAATCAATGATCCTTACATATTCGTCTCTCTTCATTTTGCCAACCACCTCGACTTTATCAATTATACTTTATCAATTATTGATCAATTTATCTATATTGGTCTACTATGTCGAGAATCTTTTTAATTTCTTCTTCAGTATACTTGAATCTTTCCTTTGCAAATATGGCTCTTATGTCATCAACGGTCTCTGGTAAAAGATCACATATCTTAATTATTTGATCCTCATTGAGTTTAAATTCCAGTTGACTTAGCTGTTCGATTAATTTTCTACTATCCCTCAAATTTAGTTTTGTGGATCTATTAGCATGATCTAACGCCCTTTTCTGTTCGTACAACTGCTCTTTTCCTTCCTTACTATACTCCTTTTTCTTATCTCTTAGAATAGCTCTAACCTCAGCTAATGGAATATTTTTTTCTGCGATTATATTCATATTATCACCGCTCGTTTATACTAAAGCCACCAAATGCTCGGGATTTACAAGGATCTTCTTTTCTTTTTTACCATCTCTGATCTGCACATAATATGATCTACCCTGTTTTCCAACTATCCTACCGCTCCTGCCCTGAAATCTGGGGTGTGGGATATTCTGATAACTTGGGTCGATGGATATGGAAACCCTGTCATTCTCTTTAAATTCCTTCATATATCTCCCTATTTTTATCTTTCCTCTATCCCTGGCCTTTACCCTTAACCCTCTGGTTCCTCGTCTATATCCTTTTGATCCCTTCATCTTATACTGTGTTATACTGTGAGATATTAATATAGTAATTTGGGCTTAAAAGTTACTCTTCCATTTCATTCTTCTATTTCACGATACTTATCAAAACATCATTCCCCTCTATATCCCATTTTTTCTCATAAACCTCCCCCTCAGCCTTTCCAATTTTTATCCTACCCCTGGTTTCCTTTTCTATAAATTTCTTATTATCCTCGATAAATTTCTTAAATTTTTTGTCACATTTAATAAAGATATTCACAATCTCCAGTTCTTCAAGGTCCATCTCTTTTCTCATTTCCTGGATCCTTCTTATTACCTCACGGGCCATAGCCTCAGAAAATAACTCAGAACTTAGTTTAGAATCAATATACACTATACCCTTTTCAAATTCTTCAGCCACTATATCCTCGGGGATTCTGGTTTCAAATATAAGGTCATCTCCACTCAGAACAAATTTTTCAATCCTAAATTCACCGGTTTTCTCGATAGAATCTTTTACTTTAGTGGCGTCAACCGACTTCAATTTCTCAGAAATCTTTCGCGCATCCCCTTTAAATTTTGGACCTAAAACGGAGAGATTGGGCTTTACCACTAACTCTGGTTTCATATCCCTTATCTCAAGTTTTTTGGCGTTGCATGCCTTAAGTATTATCCCCTCAAAGGGCGTCAGATCAAGTTCCTCCTTCAAGGCTATAATTACCCGGGGGATGGGCCATCTCAACTTTATTTTAGCCTTCTGCCTTGCCGAGCTTACACATTCAACGATCTGCTGTACAATTTCCATATTCTCTTCTAATTCTTTGTCTATGAGATTTTCATCGACAACCGGCCAATCCAGGAGATGAACACTCCTTCCATTGGTGAGTTCCCTGTACATATACTCCGATAGGTGGGGGGTTACTGGAGCCATGAGTAATGAAATTCCCGTAAGTATTCTATGCAATGTAAGATAGACAGAGATCTTCCTGGGATCATCACCTTCAATCCAGACCCTGTCTCTTACAAGTTTGACATACCACCTGCTTAATTCAAGAATAAAATCATTTACAGATCTGCAAAACTCATGTGGATAAACTCTCTCCATTGCATCAGTGGAGTCCTTTATAAGAGAATTAAACCGAGAGAGGATCCATCTATCCTCGTGTTCCAGTTTTAATTCATAATCTTTATCTGGGTTAAAATTATCCAATTTCATGTAGGTCTTCGAAAAGGAATAAACATTCCAGAGGATATTGAACATTCTTTCTACAGAGGCAACACCCTCCCAGGAAAAACACAGGTCTTCCCAGGGCACGGTAGCCCAGAGCATATAAAAGCGAAGAACATCTGCACCATGCTTTTCTATTACGTCAGATGGATCAACCACATTCCCGAGAGACTTTGACATCTTTCTCCCATTGGCGTCTAGAGTAAAGCCGTGATAGAGAACCCTCTTGTAGGGAATTTCATCAAATGCTATCACAGAGCCCACTAAGAGGGAATAAAACCAACCCCTCGTTTGATCACTCCCCTCTGTTATAAAATCTGCCGGAAACAGTTCTTTAAATTTTTCCTTTTCATGAGGATAGTTCAGATTTGCCCACGATGCAGAACCAGAGTCAAACCATACATCAATGACATCCTTGACCCGAGACATCTCTTTTCCACATGTACACTTCAACTTCACTTTATCTATCTGGGGTCTATGGAGATCCAGATTTTCGGTGTCAATCTCTCTGACAGACTTCTCAGCCAATTCCTTGATCGATCCAATTACTTCGATATTCCCGCATTCACACCTCCATATCGGTAAGGGGGTATTCCAGTATCTCTGCCTTGAAATACACCAGTCTTTGGCATTTTTCAACCAATTCTCAAATCTTCCGGAACCTATCCACTCTGGAATCCATTCTATCTCCATATTTTTTTCCAGTAATTCATCCCTAATCTTTGAAACAGCCAAGAACCACTGCTTGGTTGACCTTAAAATTAAAGGGGTTTTACATCTCCAACAATGGGGATATCTGTGTGAGATCCTTTCCTCCCTCAGTAATCTCCCATTATCTTCCAGATCCTTAATTATCACGGCGTTAGCATCCCTGATATACATACCTTTATAAGGCTCTATAGTAAACCTTCCAGCCTCATCCACCGGGGAAAGGGAATCTAAGTGGTATTTTTTTCCAACATCGAAGTCTTCCTCACCGTGTCCCGGAGCGATGTGAACACACCCAGTACCTTCCTCTAATGTAACAATTTCTGGAGCCATGACCACTCTATGATGAATACCCTCTTGTACTGGAATGTCAAGGATGGGAAAATACTCCAGGGAATCTAATTCCTTCCCTTTGAATTCCTCTAAAATTTCATATTCTCCCCTCAATGCATCATCGAGCCTCTCTTTAACCAGAATCAGGATTTCATCACCAAATTTCACTTTAACATAATTGAACTCTGGATGCACCGCTATGGCGGTATTTGCTGGCAACGTCCATGGCGTGGTGGTCCAGATCAGAATGAATTCATTTTCCTTCCCCCTCAACCTCGCCTTTACATAGATTGAATAATCAGAGATCTCTTTATATTCATCCCTCACTTCATAACCAGCAACGGCGGTCTCACATCTCGGGCACCAGTGGATTACCTGCTCATCCTCATAAAGCAGATTCTTTTCATGAGCCCTTTTTATTCCAAACCACACACCCTCCATGTATTTTCTATCCAGAGTCATGTATGGATTATCCCAATCCAGCCAAATACCCAATCTCTGAAGCTGGGATGTCATATTATTCATATTCCTGATTGCAAATTTCTTACACTCTCCTATGAAATTCTCAATACCATATTCCTCAATTTCTTTCTTACTTTTGCTCCCAAGAACCGTTTCTTCGACCTTTACCTCAATTGGCAGACCGTGCATGTCCCAACCAGCCCTTCTATAGACATTAAAACCATTCATGGTCTTATAGCGCAAAACCATGTCCTTCAGGGCATGATTCCAGGCGTGTCCGATGTGTGCCTGTCCACTGGTGAATGGGGGTCCCTGACAGAAATAGAATTTCTTTCCATCCCTCCTAGATTCTACCATTTCATTAAAGATACTATTCTCTTTCCAATATCTCTGAACTTCCTCTTCAATCTCGGGTAGATTTAAACGAGGCATTTTTTCATTGAATTTAATTAGTGATGTCTAATAATTTAAACATAGATTCTTAAATCTAAAAAATTTTAAATCTCTAAAAAATGGAACTTCCGTGGACAGAGAAATACAGACCAATGAAATTGAATGAGATGGTGGGTCAAGATTCTATCGTTGATAGACTTGAAGCATATGTAAAAGCCAGATCGATGCCACATCTTCTCTTTGCGGGACCAGCTGGAAGTGGAAAGACTACTGCAGCTCTATGCATTGCAAGAGAATTATTTGGAGATATAAGTCATGATTTTTTGGAACTTAACGCCTCAGATGAAAGGGGTATAGATGCGGTTAGAACAAATATCAAGAACTTCGCAAGAACAAGACCAATATCTGGAGATTTCAAAATTATCTTCTTGGATGAAGCCGATGCCCTGACACCAGATGCTCAAAATGCCCTCAGGAGAACTATGGAAAATTATACCAAGACCTGTCGGTTTATCCTGAGTTGTAATTATTCCTCAAAGATCATCGAACCAATCCAGTCTCGATGCTCTGTATTCCGATTCAAGAGGCTTTCAAGAGAGGCGATTAAGAAGAGATTAAAGGAGATACTTGAAAAGGAGGGGGTGAAATTTACAGATAATGGTCTGGATGCAATTGTCTATATCTCAGAGGGAGATATAAGGCATGCGGTTAATATACTCCAGTCTGCTGCAACCCTCGGGGAGGTAGATGAAGAAAATGTGTACTCAATAGCATCAAGTGCAAGACCACGGGACATTCAGAATGTAATTCAATTGGCTCTTGACGGAAAATTCTTAGACGCCAGAAATCTGATTGACAGATTGATTACGGGTTATGGGATGTCCGGAGAGGATATTCTGTTGCAGATGAATCGAGAGGTTATGAATCTAAACATTCCAGATGAGCTAAAGGTGAGAATTATTGATCTGATTGGAGAGAGCAACTTCACATTGGTGGAAGGTGCAAATGAGAGAATTCAATTGGAAGCATTACTTGCGAGGATAATGATTTTGAAGAGGGGATAATTTAGGTAACAGCTACTTAACACTAAAACCGGTCTTAGCCAGGGTTAATTGAGCACTCTTTGCCGCAGATGGTGTGGGGAGGTTGAGAACATTTATTTTTAAGTTATCCTCTATCTGGATTGTCCCATCCATCATATAACGCAGGGTCATCTCTATCTGTGGGTCATGCATTCCCTCACCCAGGGTAAAGAATCCTACGCCGCCAGACATCCTCAACTTTGATATAATCACCCTCAAAAATCTGTAAATAGTATTGGGATCATTATATATAAACAATGTAGACAAGGAATCAAATATAAATCTATAATAGTCCTTTATCTGATGAAAATCCCTCTGTATCTGAGACATTCCAATGGTAAGGTCAGACAGGGCGATAGACCCACCGATCCTTTTTATGGTATCGGTACTCTTAACATCCTTTTTAGCGTTTAGAGAATAACCATCAACCCATCTCAAAAGCTTATTTTCTTCCCCCCTGGATAGTATCCATCCATACTGCAGTGCTCTAATCTTCAAACTCTCTGGGGAATAATCCATGGTGATTATCATGCCGGGTTCATCTACTAAAAGACCTTTATAGATGTACTCCAGACAGAAGAGGCGCGATTCAATAATGGGTGGTGTAATGAGCAAGATACATGTCCCGGGGGGGAATCCACCACCAATGAGGTCATCAAAACCCTCGATACCAGTTGCAATCAAGTCAACCATCGTATTATCTAAAATTTTTACTAAATTATTGAATTATATTAGAACTCTATACCTTAAATAATCCTCAATAATCTATTATTATCTGACCTATCACCCAATCTATCTCATCAACCTTCTTACTTCCATAGTGGTTTTCTTTATGCCACTTAAAACCAGACCAAGATTTGCACCAGGTCTTACCAATGCAACTACAATTGCTGTTGGTCCGGCATTTACTGCAACTAATGTGGCATTCTCCTTTACTGAAACCCCATAAAGAAGCTCCGGGCATTTTTTCACCGGCAATGCCCTCTTTATCATTCCCCTGGTTGAGGCAATACCGGCAATCCTTGATGATCCTATAGAAATTGCTAGGAATATCGCCTTATAGATGTCAAATATCAAAGAAGCCCTATCCTTGGGATCCTCGGGGATCTTCACATTCTTGGGAATCTCTGGAAACTCGGGAAGAGAAATTTTCTCTATCTTAGGTTTTTCCACAACCGCTCTAACAGGAACCTCCGGTTTCGTGGGAATTTCTACCTCGACAGAAGGCTTCACCTCGGTTGGGATTTCAAGTGGCTTTTCTGTCAATAATGAAATAATTTGATTACCCGACTTTTTAGCCTCTACCCTAAGCAGTCCTAAATTAACACCAACATTAGTAATAACAATCAAATTTAAATTTACCTCGGATAAATCTGAAATGAATATCTTCCCATTCGAAGCCTCTATTATGATTCCTGTCATATCCCCCTGTCTTGTGTACTTGAGGATCTCCTTTGCCGATCCAGAGAGGGTAGTAGCCATTGATCCATAAGTATCAGCGTTAACATCTGGGGGTAATTTATCTAGGATAACGGAGCCCTCCTTATCGATGATGACGCTCCCATTAACATCTGGAATGCTATTCAATGAATAAAGAATCTTCCCTAACATTTCTTTATCAATTTTCTTCCTTTTCGGTTGCTGCCCTTTTTTACCCATGATACCACTCTATAAAGTATTTATATATCCTCTATAAATACTTAAATGTGGAAATTAAAGTAATTAAAATGAGAATTGCTATTCTGGCTTTGATTTTGATTCTTTCTGTTGAGATGGTGAATGCCTGTAGCATAGATAAGGTTTATTTCAATGTGTCTGGGACAACAGTGTGCAAGAGTGGTTGTGATAGTATCACCCAACACGTTACTGAGGGGGATGTGATAGATTTGGTTATAGAAACCTCTGGATGCGCAGACGGAACCCAGGTAAAATTTGAGATCTACGAGGATGATCAATGGCCTACTCCAGATGATCTGGTAAGAACATTCGATTACTCTGATGGTATCACAACAACAGGTGATATAGCAAGAACCTCATGGACAGCTGAATTGGTGGATGATGGAATCGGTTATCCAGAGTATTTCCTGAAGGGTTGTATTAAAAACGGTGCAGAAACCTGTGATGAAACATGGGAGGCAGTCCATGGATGGAATATACAGGTCCGCCAAAGGATAACGGAGTTAAGCGGGCCAAGATGCTCGGTGGAGTATCCAACAGGATACATCAGGTGCGTGAAGATCCAGATACTTGATGTACCGACCTGGGGAAGCTGGTGGAGTAACCTATGGACGTGGGCTATGAGTGATGAAATTTACATCAATACAACCTTTAAGAATATTGGCAGTACTCGCAACCTTAGACTGGATCTCTACGATGCCACCGGTGAGGAGAGGGTGCTCTGTGTACCCTGGGATCCATGGAAGGC